>CAYPYM010000058.1:0-10058 GCA_964414435.1 uncultured Ignavibacteriales bacterium
GCCGCCGGCGCCAACGCGGATATGGGTTGGCTGGACGACGCCCGGGCCTTCTATTCGGCCGATTCGAAATTCTGTGTCATCACCGTGCCCGCCGGACAGAACCTCTACCTGACCTGGAACCCGTATGGAGTCACGACGGAATTCGAGCATCCCATAAGTATGAACAGGCACGACTCAGCGCTTGCGATTCTGTACCATCTCGATACCGACTCCGTCTACCGCCCGGTCTGGGAAGCGACCGTGCCGTATGTCGGCGGACCATCTGAAGTGGAAATTCTGGGCCACGGGAAGTGTGTGGTCATGTCCGAGCCGACTATTGGCGATCCCTGGGTCGCGGATAAGTTGGATGAGGCAAAGAAGCTCGCCGGGTCCGACTGGCGCGATCCGCGCGCTATTAGCGACAATGCCCTGGTTATCCTCGACTCGCTGGGACGGCTGGTGCATAAGTACGGTATCGAAGATATGTTTCCGCCGGAGAAGGTGGCCATATTGACCGACTCAAGTTGGAGTGGCTCGTGGCTCGGCTGGATGAAGTTGGTCGGCGATTCGGATGAACTCGAGCTGTTCGTCATATCGAATGCGAAGGCAGATGCCTCGGACTTGAGACTAGACGCCGACCGGGTCCGGTTGCGCCTTTCCACCGGTGAGATTCTCAGCTATACGTCGGATTTCGATGCGGCCCAGTCGAAGTACGACACGCCCTGCTACGATTCGAGTATTTGCCCGGCCGTGCGATATCTCTACTACTCTTTCGCTCATCCCGATCCGGCGGTAGTCAAGCGAGTAAGCGAATTGGGGCTGGAGGGCAGCAGTCTGGACAGCCTGCGCCAGTTGTACAACGAGTATATCTTCTCCCCACCCGAATTCGGATTCGGTATGGCTTTGGGCAGTATCGGCCGTCATGCCTACCTGGCAATCGCCGACCAATGCGACGACGCCGACTTTCTCGACGACGACGTGTTTCTGGTTGAAGCGCCCGACGATGTTCACTGGCTGGAGCCGGACGATCGATTTCCGATGATAGTGCGAATGCCCGACAGCACCCTGACGTTTACGTTGCTGGCCTATTGTATCGATTTTGATGCTGCGATTCGTAATGGAGCATGCTATCTGGCCACTCAGGATCCGTACGCTTATGATCCTGACCCGGAGCGCTTGAAAAAGTTCGTTGCCGAGGGCAAGGCGCCGAAGGTCTATCTGGCTGATTCGGCGGTGCCGATGGGATCGAACATGCAGGTCGTCCACCGGAACGGGAACCAATACATTTTCATCGATCTGGTCGAGCCTCAGGCGGGGAAGAAGAAGTAGTAGATACCGGGAAGCAGACAGCTACAGGTCGAGATATCGCCGGATGAAAATCCTTCCGGCGTAGAGGCCGGCGGCGCTTCCGATACAACTGACGGTCCAGGCGGTGAAAAAGCCGACCTTGTCGCCCAGCCACCAGCCGATCCATCCCCCGATAATCGCCCCGCCGGATGTGAGCAGCAGCTTCATGGTCCTGATTGGTTCCGGGTCCGGCGAGTCGCCTGTGCGCTGCTCGCGGTCCCGTGGTTTGAATCGGTACGCATGAGCTCCGACTTGACCGCGCTGCGCCTTCGCCGATCGCGGGGCATGAGCAACTCACGCACATTTCAATCGTTGACATCGTGGAGTGACGTAGTATATTATTGGCAGGCGTCGCCGCCCCGCTTGCCGGGAGGCGCTCTCGGCCGAGAGGAGAGTGGCACATCCGCCGGTCACGGGCCATAGATGCTCGTGACATCCGCAGACCGCAATTTACAATCGATCCGCACGGGATCTACAAATCTGACGAGGTAATTGCTATGTTGCGTCTTGCCCGTTTTCTCGCCGTGATTTCGTTGCTGCTGCCGGCTGCCCTGCCGGTGTCGGCCGCCGTCCACGATGTCGAAGTCGCCAATTTCGCCTTCACGCCCGCCGGCGTGACGATCAGTCCCGGCGATACCGTGCGCTGGACGCTTGTCTCCGGCACGCACACCGTGACCTCGGATCAGACCTCGCCGAAGTCCTGGGACTCGGGCACGATGGCAACCGTCGGCCAGGTATTCGAGGTCGCTTTCCCGGCCTCCGACGGCACCGGTCCGTTCCCGTATCACTGCAATTTCCACGTGACCATGATGGGGACGGTCTACGTGGCACTGCCGCCCGATACGGTCGGAGTTTTCGGTCTGACGCATACGTCGCTCGGCGCGGCCAGTATCGCGGTTCACGACGGTCGCCTCGTGATGACCGGTCTCGGGTCGACCGGCGCCGACGGGGTTCTGATCCACACCCGGAACGCCGAAGGAATCGGGCCGATCAGATGGATGGCGCCGGAGGCGATCCAGTCGAGCGTCAATCTCGATTACGGCGATGAAACCGGGGTCGATATCGGTCGGTGCGTGTTGACGCGCGACGGTGGCACCGGCACGGTCGGCGTGGATTTCAGTGCACTCGGTGTGTCGAGCTATACGATACAGATTATCCAGACATCCGGCGGCGCCGTGGACAATCCGCTTTACGAAGATGACAACGCCAGCGGGGTCAATCCCTTCTATGAGGAAAGCGCTCGGGCGGCCGGCGATACGGTCGTCGTGATCGGCGGCGTGCCGCAGGGCGGCGGCGCGGTCACGGTCGTCCTCGGGCACGCGGTCGACTGGGATCTGGGCGACGGGGGCGGGTTCCACACCGGTGATATGATCCGCTTCATTCCCAATCAGACGCCCTCGACAGTTGCCGGCGTCTCGTCGATCGCGTTCACCGCCAGCCATCCCGACTCGGTCGTGATTCTCGCCGAACACCTCGAATCGAACGGTGTCCCGGTCGGGGCACTTGGTCAGGCGGTGCTCGAGGCGACCGTCGACGGCATGAGCGTTTCCAATATCGGTTCTTCGGGCGTGGACGGCGTCTCGCTCGGCGCGCCGACCGATCTGCCCGATCTCTGGTCGAGCAGCGGCCTCGGCTGGCAAGTGGGGCCGGTCGACCCGGGTCTGGCCGGCGGCGCCTCGATTGATATCCTTGTCCGGGGACACGCCGAGGGGATTGTGCATCGCGATCTGGCGGCGCGAAACATCCTCCTGACCGCCACCGGATGGGAATCGGGTTTCGACTTCTCGCCGATCGGGTCCTCCGCCCAGCTGATGCAGGTCTACCACGGCGACACGCTCGTCGCCGAGGCGAACGACGTGTCGAACATGCAGAAAGCCCGTCACGATGCGATGATGGCGGCGATACAGAACTCGAAGGGATCGGTGATCGCCGAGTCGGACTGGGACAGCCCGACCATGATCACGCTGCCGGGGCAGGCGCCGGTCATGTGCGTTACCTGCAGCAGGCCAAACAGCTGGGCGACCGACTGGTGGTGACCTCACTGAACCCGACCGTGACGGTGGAGAGTATCGACGGGGCCGAGGTGCGCCTTACCGATATCCCAAGCATGACGTTCAGCAATATCCAGTACGAGCCGCTGTCCTGCTGTCTCGTGCGCGGTGATGTCGACCACTCGGGCGGCATCCCGAACGTCTCCGACCTGACCTATATAGTGGCGTACCTCTTCCAGAGCGGCCCGCCGCCACCCTGCGAACCGGAGGCCGATGTCAACGGCAGCGGTGGCCTGCTCAATGTAGCCGATCTGACGTACCTGGTGGCGTACCTCTTCCAGGGCGGCCCGCCGCCGGCCTCGTGCCCGTAACAGTGTCCTCTAGTTGAGCTACTGTCCATTCAGCCACAGCGCCCGTCCCGGTACCGGGGGCGGGCGCTTTCTTTTGCCGGGAGGGCGTTACCAAAGAAGAAGCGGCTCCTCGCCGGGAGGGGCCGCAGCAACGCATCGAACGTGAGGGAATCCGCGATACCCGGGTGCGCGGGCGGGCGACAAACTCGCCGCGGGGAGTGTCCTTGTCTGTCCGGCCGTCGTTGTAACAAGTCGAATAATCGGGTGGCGCATCGTAGGCGAGATTGAGGAGACACGACTCGTAGCCGAATTCGGTGTGGACCTTGCCGGGCCGCAGGCGGGTCGGAAGTAGCGATGAAGACACAGTGGACTAGACGTCGAGAAAGCGCCGGATAATCTCGCGCCCGGCGAAGAGGCCGGCGGCGCTTCCGATACAACTGACGGTCCAGGCGGTGAAAAAGCCGACCTTGTCGCCCAGCCACCATCCGATCCAACCCCCGATAATCGCCCCGCCGGATGTGAGCAGCAGCCTCATGGTAACCGTTCCTCCAACAATCAAGATTCCCGCAATCCCCTTTCAATTATGTCGGTTACGGGAGTGAGGCCCTTGAGCCTGATCGAGAAGCGCTGGTTGCTTCCATTCAAGATGCTGTAAGAGAATTGCTTGCACCCTTAGCCGGAATCGTCATCACGTATCGCCTTCGCCGCCGGGAAGGGGGCTCGCGAGAATCAAAAGTGGATAAGAGAGGCGATTTATTCTTAACAGAAGCTGTCAGGCGTAATAGCTTTGGTGCAGATACTATCATTGACGAATCTTCGCTCCCGACTTCACATCTTCGAAACGCAGGTTTTTTCGCTCTTATTGCCCGAATACAACTGAATCATAAAACGACTCGCCGGCGCGCTTATGGCGTGCCAATTCTATTACTTTCACGACCGGAGGGATTATGATCTTTCGATCATGTATTCGTGTGATGGGACTTACCGCGCTGTGTGTCGTGGGGCTGTGTGGGGTAGCAGCCGCCGACTGGGTGCCGGAGGCCGGTGCCGTGTCCGTAAATTCCTCTTGTTGACCGATTGCTCGGCCGACCTCAGCGCCCATCCCGGTATTGGGGCGGGCGTTCTTGATTGCAGGCCTGGCCTGCATGCGATTTCTCGTTGCCCCCGAAAGCAACAGAGGGTATCTTCGAGTCACTCACACAACGATGCAGGACTGTCAGCGGAATTCGACCGGTGTGGCTTAAGTGTCATGAAGTATGACGATCGACGGATGTTAATCCGAGCCCGACGGACTTGTCGGTGTAGGATGCAACTCGCGATTTCTGCTGAGTGAGGGTCGGTGCCGGAGATCAACCGCTTCAAGGGATTCAGGAGGTCAGGGTATGCAGACAATCAGTTTGTTGGGGTCAGCTCTCGGGCTGGCGTTTGTTTCCGGCGTTAATCTGTACGCTGCGGTTCTCACCGTGGGGTTGAGTCTTCGGTTCAACTTGATTCAGTTGCCCGATCATCTGCAGGGGCTTCAGGTACTGAATGACCCATTCATTCTTATCGCGGCTGCGGCTTTGTATGCGATCGAGTTTCTTGTAGATAAGATCCCCTGGCTGGACAGCGCTTGGGACTCTGTGCACACGTTCATCCGCCCGGTCGGGGCCGCTCTTATCGGACTTTCAGCCACTTCTTCCGTCTCGCCGTCGGTCGGTGTCCTGGCTGTGCTGGCCTATGGCGGGATCGGGCTCTCGTCTCATACCACCAAGGCCGGTGCTCGATTGGTTGTCAATCAGAGTCCGGAGCCGGTGACCAATGGGATCGTCAGTGTGTTTGAAGATATCCTCGTTGTCATCGGTGCGTGGATCGCCATGACTCATCCCATAGTGACTTTCATGGTCGTTCTCCTCTTTCTGGTTGCTTTGGCCGTGTTCCTTCCCAAGGTCCTGCGGCTGGTCCGCCTTCAGTTAGCCGCGGTCGGGCATCTGGCGAAGTCACTGGTGCGACGAGACGTGGTCGACGGTACCGTGCTCAACGGCCGTATACCGAAGGTATTCCACCAGCACCTCACGGGCGGGCCGGCGGGGCCGGACGCGCCGTTGGTTGTGCGCTGTTTCAGTTCGAAGGGTGTCGGAGTCGGCAAGCATCTGTCCGGCTGCCTCTGCGTCGACAACGGTCGCGTCCAGACTATCTTCCGGAGACGCTTCCGAACGGTGAAATCCGAGCGGCCGCTCACGGAAGTGCGGGACATTCGAGTTACCCGGAAGCTTCTGTTCGATCGTATCCGCCTGGAATTCGATGACCACGCCGAGGAGTACCTGTGCCCCAAGGGCCAGATATCTGCGGTGAGGGCGGCTGCCGAAATGGGACCGACCGTGCCAGTGTAACAGTGTAACAGGGACAATGGACGAAGGCAGGGAGTTTGAATGGCAGTTTTACAGTGCGATCTGCACACCACGGTAGTTCAGGCGATCAATTTTGTCGACACGGCGTTGCCGGCGAACCTCGAGGCGGAGGACAGCCGACCGCTCGCCCGGATACCGAAGTACTATCTCCGCAGGGTAGGCAAGTACGTGGTCCACGAGACCGATGGCAGGATACTCTATCTCTCGCGTGAATCCGAAACTGCCACGTTCGTAATCATGCCGTACCTCATGCCAAAGCTCTGGTGGTTCCCGTGGCTGCCCTCAAGATTACCCTTCGCCCGAGTGGCGGTAAGACTGGAGGCGCGCGGTTCCGAAGAAACCGTGCTCAGCGTTCTGTCTTATCAGGAGGCGGCCCGATCCGGATTCTTCACGTCGCAGGTCGCTGAACTCTTTCCGCGACGGCGGCGCAAGCGCTCCGTCCTGATTCTTCTGACAGTCCTCATTCTTGCGGGCTCCGTCTTCTTCATTTTCTTGCTGATTCTCTTAGTCCTGCCGCTCGGCCTGGTTGCACTCGAGACGCTTTCCAACCGACGGAAGCAGAAGTACTTGAACGAGACCATCGGTCTCATCGCAGGGCATTTCGCGAGTCGATTCAACCACGATTCCTCGCTACTGCAGACGCATCGCGTGAGTTCCCGACGCTGGAAGCTCCGCGCGGTCGGTCACATTCTTCTCGATTTCTTGAGTACCGGCCCCGCCCCTGACTGATAACCCCCCCGAAATGAGACAAGCGGCCCCTCGCCGGGAGGGGCCGCAGCAATGCATCGAACGCGAGGAAACCCGCTATCTCTGGGCGCGCGGGCGGGCGACAAACTCACCCGGGGGAGCGTCCTTGTACGTTCGGCCGTCGTCGTGACAGGTCGAACAGTCGGGCGGCTCATCGTAGGCGAGATTCAGGTGGCACGACTCACAGTCGAAATCGGCGTGGGTCTCGTCGAGCCGAAGCCCGGTGATGACGTGGCTGAAATTACCCGGCTGCCAGCCGGCATGGCAGTTCACGCAGGATTTGCTGATCCGCGTGATCTTTTTGCCGGTCGGGTGACAGGCGCGGCAGGCGAGATCGTGGTGATGGCCGGTCAGTGCCCAGCCGGTCGCCCCATGCGAGAAGCCGGGCCGCTCCTTGGTGTCGTGGCACTTGGCGCACCTGTCTTTGGCGTGGCAATCGTTGCAGATCGCGTGCACCTGTTCCTGCGATTTGGCCAGGCGGGCCGGCTTCTGGAGATCGTGGCAATAGCTGCAGTTTTCCTTCTTGTGGCAGTTCACGCAGGCCAGGTCGAACAACTCGATATGCTCCTTGTGGTGGAACGTCACCACCGGTCCGTCCTTGTACGGCGTCTGGAACACCTTCCTGATCGGTTCGGTGATGATCGGGTGGGGGATACCGATAATGTCGGTCGTGTCCTGCTTGCCGTCGAAGGTCACTTTGCCGTCGACCGGCAGGTGGCACAGCACGCACTTGGTGTCATGACTCCACTCGCGGTGACAGGAAAGGCACTGACGGTGGTAGGCTCCCTTGAGAGTCGGCTGCCTCAGATTGGCCGGGTTCGATTCGGCACCGTGACACTCGCTGCAGCGGGGAATCCGTCCGGGCGGGCTGAAATGGTGGCAGGTGGCGCAGTCGGAACCCATCTCGGCCATCGATGCGTGCAGCTTGTGATTGAACGTCACCGGCTGGTACTGCTCCTTGATCTTGTCAAGCAGGAGCGTCTCGGGCGCCTCCGACAGCTGGTGCTTCGACGTCATATGCGTCATCGTGAGACTCGGACACGGTTTCAGGCAGGGGTCCTGCGGCCGCGGTTCGCTGCAATCGTGGCAGTTGGTGCAGTCGATATTGGTCGCATCGAGCGACGGCATATTCGCGTGCGGACCCTGGGCGAGCGGGGTGGTCGCCGCAATCAGCACCAGGCCGAGCGCCCACCCTATGGATGATAGGCGAGTAGTCATGTCATTCCGCTCCTGTCAGCCTTGCCGGGGCGCGCTCCGGTTCGGGCGCGAGCGGCAGATCCGTCACCGGCACCGAGATGACCGGGAAGGTGATGACGACCCAGCGGTACACCAGCACCAGCGCGGCGATAAGGCCGACCGTAACCATGATTTCGAAAATCGACGGGAAGTACGTATCGGTCGCATAGGGCGGCCGGTAACCGATCAGGAATACATTAATTCGATTCAGGACCACCCCGAAAACGACCATCGACGCGGCGGAAAACAAATGTTTCACGGACTGGCGCCGGCTCCGGCTCGAGAGAATCCAGATCGGGGCGACCACGCCGACAAGAATCTCAATCAGCCACGAGTACGACTGGGACGAGCCCTCCAGCACGTAACCCCAGCCGTCGCGCAGGGTGAGATCGCCAATCTTCAGGGCGAGGTAAATGCCGAGAAGGATCGGGGTGTAGCGGGCGATCGACGACAGCACCCGGGTCTCCGGTTTCAGGTGGAAACTCCGCGACGCGAGGATCGATTCAAATATCACCATCGGGAAGCCGACCGCAATCGCCGAGAGCAGGAACAGCAGCGGCGAGATCGGCGTGTACCAGAGCGGGTGCAGCTTGGTCGGCGCGATAACCATGAGGGTACCCAGCGACGACTGATGAAGGCAGGAGAGCACCACGCCGGCGATGATAAAGAAGAAGATGAACCGCTTGAGATACTGTTCGGCCAGTTCCAGCCAGGATTCCGCCAGCCGGTTGAGATAGCGGAGCGGTCCGGGAAGGCTCACCCGACCCTTGAAGCGTTCCAGCACGACCGGCAGGAATTCGATGTAGAGCACGCTCAGATACACCATCACACACATGCCGACTTCGAACAGCACCGAATTGCCCTGCCACATCGACGGCAGGATCGGGTGCCAGACGTTGTAGTAGCGACCGAGGTCGGCCAGGAGGCCGATCACCACGAAGGTGTAGCCGAGCATGGCGGTCAGCAGGGCCGGCCGCGTGATGACGTGGTACTTCTCCTTGTGAAAGATGTCGGCCAGCGCGGCGGTGGTGAATCCGCCCGCGGCGAGCGCCACGCCCGAGGCGACATCGATCGCGATCCAGATACCCCAGGGATACTGGTTGTTGAGATTGGTCGCGGCGCCGATTCCGGCGATGAGCCGATAGGCATAGGCGGCCAGACCCATGAGCATGATTCCGAAGATGATCTTCGTGCCCCGGGTAAAAAACGGGGTCCGCATAGGGACCGGAATTTCAGCCGCACTCATTTTGACGCTCCTTCCTCGGTGCCCCTCTCACGCAGCGAATGCATGATCAGTCCGAGCAGGCCGTACAACGCGATCGGCGGTACGAACGATTTGAAGATACCGTGCTGAATCGTCTCGGTCGCATGGGGAACCGGGTCGTCGCCGAGCTTCGGCAAATCGGTGTAGCGGAATTCAACCGGCGCCAGGTAGAGCCAACTTGTGCCACCGACTTCCGATTCGCCGTAGACGTGATCGATATAGCGGTCCGGGTAGGCCCTGATCCGGCCGTGGGCGATCGCCAGGAGCTCCTCGCGCGGGCCGAAGGTCAACGCCTCGTTGGGGCAGATCTCGACACAGGCGGGCGCCTTGCCTTCGGTGGTGATGCGCTCATAACAGAAGGTGCACTTTTGAACCTTCGGGTCGAGAGCGCGATCGTATTCATAGGCCGGCACCTGGAACGGACAGGCGACCATGCAGTAGCGGCAGCCGATGCATTTCCAGGCGTCGTAGACGACCGGACCGTTCGGCATCTTCTGCATGGCGCCCACGATACAAGCCGAGGCGCAGGCGGGGTCGATACAGTGCATGCATTGCAGTTTGATCGTATAGGGCGGCTCCGGGTTTTTCGGGTCGCGGAACCGATTGACCACGGTGTAGGCGGTCCCATCGGGCCGTCGCTGCCGGTCAAATACGCTCTTATCTTCAAAAGAGGCATCGCTCTTGTTCGACAGGCGATTCTGTCGATTACAGGCCGCCTCGCACTTGCGGCAGCCGATGCAGGCGACGGTGTCCA
>CAYPYM010000059.1:0-10035 GCA_964414435.1 uncultured Ignavibacteriales bacterium
GTTATCGGCGAAGGCTGGCCAGCGCCGCACCGAGTCGGTGACCTGGGGGGCGAGCGTGGCCGAGGCGTTGATAATGTAGTCGCCGTAGTTCGGCGTGAGCTGGTAGTCGCCGTCGACGACGATATAGTAGGTCAGCCCGGCGTTCATGGGCACGTCGAAGAGGGCCGATCGCGGCGTGCTGCAGAGGGTGTTGTCGAAGCGGTTGCAGGCGATCATGTTGCTCGCGTCCGTTTCGTACACCCAGAGGCGGGTGGGATACGACGAAGCGCAGAGGTCGATGTCGACCAGTTCATCCTCGGTCGGGGTGTAGGAGTAGACGACGTCGGGTGCGGTCGAGAAGTTGACGCCGTCGCACGACTCCGAGTAGTCGTTGGTATATCCGGCGGTGGTGCCGTCGTCGTGGAACGGCATACCGGGGATCACGTAGGCCGACGCGATGTCATCGCCGCCCTGGCGGCTGCCGGTGATGGTGTAGATGACATCCGGCTCGGCCGGTTGATCGGCGGTTATGGTGACGGTTTCGCCGGGAACACTGAGGCTCTGGCGATCGGCGGCCCGGGTTGCGGTAGCCTTGTCGAGGATAATGCCCTTGGCGTTGTTGTTGGACACCGGACCGGAATCCCCTGCCCAGCCGACTGCCGTAAGTGCGAGCAAGCTCAGCCCGATCACAACTGCAATAACTGTTCGCGCTCTCATAGATCGTTCTCTCCGGTTAGGATGTTGGATGTGCTACATGCTTAGTCAACTTGAAAGTATCAAAAACGGGTGAGGACGATGAAACGGCGGTATGCACTCCCTGCGAGCGTCACCTCATCGGCGCCTCCTTTCCCTCCAGTAATGCTTTCGAACGGGGTCTTTCGGCGGACCTGTCCTGACGTATACCCCAATATAGGCAATCGGGCCCATTTGTCAACAACCTCCTCGCACTGAAACGGCCGTTGACCGGGCCGGAAGACGGGCACCAAGCGAGTTCGGCCGGGCACGCCGCCCCCGATTCGGATCATCGACGATGTCCGATACCCTTATCTACGACACGGGGGGCGGCACGGTTGCGCCGGACCGTGGGACGCCAAGATTGCGCCGGACGGTCCCCCGGGGGCGGGAAAGCGGCGGGCAAGATCGTTTGCCGGACGTCGACACCTCCGATTTATCTTGCAGAAAATAGCTACGGGTGCGTATATTTTGATATACAATGATCGGGGCGCGGCTGGCGGCAGCCGGTTCACCACGATGCAGGTACTCTCCATGGAAACTTGATAGTGAGGACACGCCCGATGAGAACTGCTCTGCGACTGTTGGTCGCGCTAACCGCCGTGGCCATGCTCGTCTCCACAAGTATTCGGGGCGCCGAGAAGAAGGCTCCGGAACCCACCAGGACTCCAGCCACCTCGACATCGACCGAGAACCCCGCCCCTTCGAACGCCAACGATCTCCGGACCTACTCCGGGGTGACCGCGGTAGCGCCGCTGACGGGTGAACAGATCAACTGGCAGGTGATCGCCTCGGGCGGCGGATCGAGCAGTTCAGCGTCCTATAATCTCAACGGCACGATCGGCCAGACGGCGGTCGGAGCGATCAGTTCCTCCAGCTATATTCTCAATCAGGGTTACTGGCAGACTTTCGGCGGCGGCTCGTGCTGCACCCTCCGGGGCGATGTCGACAATTCCGGCGGGATCAACATAGCGGACCTGACCTACCTCGTACAGTACATCTTCCAGGGCGGTCCGGCGGCTTCCTGCGGCGAGCACGCCGACGTCGACGGGTCGGGCGGGGTCAACATAGCGGACCTGACCTATCTCGTGCAGTATATCTTCCAGGGCGGTCCGGAACCGACGGCCTGCTGAGCCTTGCAGATACACTCCAGTCGAAAATGACAGCGGCCGCTTTTGCGAGCGGCCGTTCTTACTTTGGGGGTACCGGGCGACCGGCGCCGGTTCAGGGCAACATGATGTTGAGAGCCTTGATCTGTTTGCGAAGGTTGGCCGGATCGAGCTGGAGTACGCGGGCCGCCTCGGTGACGTTGTTGTGGTTGGCGTCGAGGGCCTGGATGATGGCGGTTCTCTTGCAGTCCCGAAGTCGAGCCTTGAGGTTGCCGGAGCCGTTGTTTTCGAGGGGACCGTCCAGTCGCAGGTACGCCACAATCTCGTGCTGCGTGATATAGTACCCCGGCGAGAGCGCGATGAGTGATTCGACCGTATCGCGGAGCTGGCGGACCCCGCCGGGCCAGTCAAATTCGACCAGCAGCGCGCGGGCGGCCGGTTCGAACACCTTCAATCCGATCTCCTCTTTTTCACAATAGCCGGCGATAAAATAGTCGATCAGGTCGGGAATATCCTCGCGCCGCTCACGGAGCGCCGGCATCCGGATAGTCACGCCCTTGAGACGGTAATAGAGGTCCTCGCGGAATTGCCCCTTCTCCACCAGCTCGGCGAGATCGTGGTGGGTCGCGCAGATGAGCCGGACATCGACCCGGCGCACCTCCGAGTCCCCGACCGGGGTCAACTCGCCCATTTCGATCACGCGCAGGATCTTCGTCTGGGTATTCTGGTCGAGATCGCCGATTTCGTCGAGGAACAGCGTGCTGCCGTCGGCGTGTTCGAACAGGCCGATCCGGTCGACCGAGGCTCCGGTGAAGGCGCCTTTGACGTGGCCGAACAGCTGCGACTCGATCAGGTTGGGGTCCTTCTGGGCGCAACTGAACACGCGCATCTCGCGGTCGGCCCGCTTGCTGCGGTGATGGAGCGCCTGGGCGACAAGTTCTTTGCCGCTGCCGGTCGGGCCGAGAATCATCGCCTTGGAATCGGTCGGCCCGATACTTTCAATCATCCGGTACACGTCGCGCATCGGCCGCGAGCGCCCCACCATGCCGTATTCGCGCCGGGCGTGCTCGATCAAGTCGCTGCCCTGCGTGATCAGGCGGTGGTGCGAGACCGCGTTACGAACCGCCCGGCGGAGTCGGATCGGTGGTTCGTTTTTGCCGACGAGATCGAACGGCTTGTAGTCGCGTTCGATATCCTCCTGGCTGTAGCTGCCGGGGAAGCCGGTGCAGAAGATGATCGGGATTTCGGGAGTGATTTCTTTGATGCGATCGGCTGTCTTGAGGCCGTCGAGACGGGCCATTCGAATGTCGAGGATGATCGCGTCGAAGGCCGGGTCGTCTTTCAAGACAGCCAGCGCGGCCTCGCCGGACGACGCCAGAACAGTGTCATATTCATCGACGAACGACTCCTGCATCGCCTCCAATACCATCGCGTCGTCGTCTACAATGAGTATACGGCCGATCTTATCCATATGTCCTACAATGACCTATGAGTCCCTCGCTTGTGGTAACAATATAACGAATGAGGTCAGCCTGTCAAGGCTGCTTTCGACCGTGATGGTGCCGCCGTACAGCTCGACCATTCGTCGCGCCATGGCGAGGCCGAGCCCGGCTCCCCGATTGGGCTTGGTCGAATAGAATGGCGCGAAGATCCGGTCGCGGACATCGGCCGGGATACCCGGCCCGCTGTCGGCGATTTCGAGACGGACCCAGCCGTTATCGCTGGTGCCGATCAGCCGCAGTTCCCGTCGCTCGGACTCGGCCAGGGCGTCGAGGGCATTAACGACGAGATTGTTCAGCATGCTGTACGCATGCGTCCTGCTCAGGACAATCTCAAGGCCGTCGTCGAGCGTCTCCACGACCGACACGCCGAGGGCCTCGATCCGGTGCTGGTTGCTTTCCAGTATCTCGTCGAACACGGCCCGCAGGCGGACGACCTCCTCCTGCTTCTCTGCTTCGAGGCGGGAGTAGCGGGTCACGTTTTCCGTCATCGCAATCGCCCGTCGAACCGCTTTCTCGGTCAGGGCAATCAGTTTTTCGATTCGTTCGGGGGCAACGGTGACGATCTGATCGAGCAGTTGTCGGGTCTTTTCAATCGCCACGGCGGCGGGATAGAGCGAATTGTAGATCTCGTGCGAGACGCCGCCGGCCATTTCCTTCATCTGCTGGTAGCTGACCTGATTGGCCCGCCGAATCCGCTCCTCGGCGTCCTTCTGCTCGGTGATATCGACAACCACGCCGCGGAGGCCGGTTGTCTCGCCGTCGCGGACAATCGGAGCGGAGTAGATCAGGACCGGGTACGAGGAGCCGTCCTTCCGGAGCAGGTTGTATTCGACCCGACCGGGCGGCAGTCCCTGCAGCCGGCCCCGGAAATTCTGCACGGCTTCATCACGTTCGTCGTCCCGGAACAGCCTCTCGAGGTGAAGCCCGCCCTCGAGGTCGGCCGGGACATAACCGGTCGCCTCGTAGCCGTGGCGGTTGGTATAGGTTATGAAGCCGTGAGAATCGACTTCAAACAGGGTCTGCGGGAGCAGGTCGGCCAGCTCGCGGAACCGCTGCTCACTCTCGTGGAGGGCAAGCTCGGCCTGCTTGGAGTCGCTGATGTCGTGGGCGATCACCAGCGCGGCCGTCACCTGACCGGTGGCGTCGACGTAGGGCTGGATGTTGATATAGAACCATCGCCAGGTATTGTTCATGAACGTGTAGGCTTCTTCCGAGAATTCGGTCCGGTTGATTATGACGTTCCGGATGTTGTTCATCTGGATGTCGGCCGCGACCGGCGGGAACAGCTCCCACATCGACTTCCCGACTATGTCGTCGATGGCCTTTCCCTGCGTGCGGGCACCGACTTCGTTGATAAACAGAAACCTGCCGTCGCAATCGACCAGGGCGATACTGGCGCGGACATTTTCGACGAGCAGGCGGTACTTTTCCTCCTGTTCGCGCAGCGCCCGTTCGGCTTCCTGCCGCTTGCTGATGTCGCGCGAGACGATGCAAAGGACCGTTCGGCCATAGTACTCGAAGCTGTTGGCGACGACCTCCACCGGAACGCGTCGGCCGTCCCGGCAGCGATAGTACCGCTCGGGCAGAAATGTGAGATTGCTGTCGAGAACGCGATCAACCTTCTCATCGATATCCTCCGGCCGATGGTCGATAAAATCGTAGATGCTGAGATTCTCCATCTCCTCCGCGGAATAGCCGAGGAGTCTCTGGAGGGCGACATTCGCCTCGATGACCCGCTTGCTGGCAACGTCGACAAGATAGATGTTATCGGAGCTCTGCTCCATGACGGCGCGGTACTTCTCGGCGGCTTCGCGGGTGGCGGCTTCGGCCCGTCGGCGCTCGGTGATGTCGTGGCCGATAGCGATCACGGTGAGGGCGCCGGTGTGCGGGTTGGTCATCGCCGAGTAAGACCAGGTGACCGTGCGCTCCTCGCCGCTCCTGGTCAGCATTTCACGCTCGTATCTCCCCGAGGGAGCTTCCTCTAACCAGGCCCTGATACCGTCCGATAGTTCGCCGTGATACCGCGGCGGTATGAACAGCTCGCTCCAGCGCTTCCCGATCACCTCTGCCCGCTTGTAGCCGGTGACGCGCTCCAGTTCATCGTTGAAGACCGTAACAGATCCATCCTCGTCGAGGCACACGATCAGGCTGTTGGCGGTCAGGAGAATCGAGCGGTTGAAGTCGCGTTCCTCGACGAGGCGGCGCTGCGTGTCCACGATGGCGAAGTAGGAACCGAACATCTCGGCGGCGGTACGCAGGAGGCGGATATCCTGAGCGTCCCACTCGCGATCGTTGCGGCAATCGTCGAATCCGACAAAACCGGTCCAGCGTCCCGAAACGAAGACCGGCAGCAGCAGGCACGAGCGGACGTTCTGAGATTCGAGAATGCGGCGCGCGTCGCCCGACTGATCTCGGGCAATAACGGTGACGAAGTCGCCCGAGGCGAGCCGGTCGCGGATTCCGACGCGCTGCGGATCGTAGGCAAACCTGCGGTAGAGCGCGCGGCCCAATTGTGGTTCCACCCCGGGCCGGCAGACCTCGTGGGTCATCCGGCTGCACAGTCCAAGTTCGGCATCGGTGAAGTTCTTGAAGAGATAGACGCGGCAGAGTCCGGTGGCAACGAGCAGAGTTTCAAGGGCCGAGTCGACCGTACCGTCCGAGGCCGGAGACGCCAGCAGCGCGGCGGAACAGGCGGCCAGGCTCTCTTCGTATCGCAGGCGCTGATCGAGCTGGGCCCGGGCGCGCTTTCGTTCGGTGATATCCTCGGTGTGCACCATGACCAGATTCGGCGGCACGTACACGTATCGTATGGACAGATCGGTGCTGCGCCGGGTGGTAACGAACTCGTAAACCATCTCCCGGTTGATGGTCGTTCTCTCCCGGAAACAGCGGTCGAGGTCCTCCCGAATGACGGCGAAATCGTGGTACATGACGCCGGCGGTACTTCCCACGAACCGGGTGATACCGCCCGCTGTGATCTCAAGGGCCGCATCGTTGTAGTCGATCAGCACGAAGTCGTCGCCGGAGCGCTGCCAGGTATAGGTCGGAACCGGGATGCCTTTGTACTGCGCGCGCAGTTTCTCCTCGCTCTCGCGCAGGGCATCCTCGGCCGTCTTCTGCTCGCTGATGTCAAACAGAGCGCCGTCGAGCCAGAGCGGGACGGGAGCGTCGCCGGCGGTATCGTCGGCGTACATCGCCTGACCCTTGTCGTACACCCAGTGGATATTGCCGTCGCGATCGACCAGTCGGTACTCGATCAGGTACGGCCGCCGATCCGCGATGCTGTCGTCGACCGCCCGCCGTACCGCGGCGCGGTCGTCGGGATGGATAACGTCAGTGAAAGTACGAACGGCGCTACCGACAAAATCGGCGGCCTTGAAGCCGCAGATGTTTTCGATCTCGTCGCTGATAAAGTCGATCGTACGGGAATCGTCGCAGGCGGAGCGATAAATGGCCCCGGGGATATTGGAGACGAGCGTGCGGAAGCGTTCCTCGCTTCGGCGCAGCGCTTCCTCGGTGCGGGTCCGCGCGGTGATATCGCGCACGACGGCGATGATCTCGTTTTTGCTTACCGGCGCCATGCGAGATTCGAACACCTGCGGCGTATCGCCCTTCAACTGAAGTTCGTAGTCGAGGGTCTGCATGATTCCGGTCGAGAGGGTGCGCTCGATCTGATCGCGGCAGGCCCGGGCAAGCTCGGGCGGCAATACCCGTTCGACCGGCTGATTCATGAAGTTCTCGGGTGAGGTCGCGAGCATCTCCCGGCTGCGGGCCTCGTAGCCGAGAATGATCCCGTCGCGTCTCATGCGAAAGACGAGATCCGGCGAAGTGGTCACGAAGGCATGATAGTCGGCCCGGGAGCGGCGCAATCGCTCGGCGACGTAAAGGCGGCGCTGATTGATCGCGACGAGCGCGATCAGCAGAACGATGACCAGGCCGAGCAGGTAGAGGTGATATCGCACAACCAGCGCGCGAAACATGTCCCAGAAGCCGCGCCGGGTGAGCAGAACGACGTCACCCCGGTTGCCCCCCGAGAAGAGAACGTCGGAGAGGCGGCCGGCGCGGTCGTAGTACAGCGGCGACACGATCGAACCGGATACCGGGGAATAGCCGATCTGATGGAAGGTCGAATCGAAAAAGACAGAAGCCCCTCCGGCGGTGAAAACGAGGGTCCGGCCGTCACCGGCGCCAAGATCGAGCCACCCGCGATAAGCGCCCAGGAAGGTCTTGTCCGACTGCGCCAGGACCCGCAGGTTGGAATCGAACCGCGTGATGCGACGGTCGCCGTCGAGGACGAAAAAGTCGGTCCCGCGCTCCCCGAGATCGGTGGCCGGCCAGAGACTGACAACAAAAGTCGGACTCTCGATCTGCGCGAGAATGGTGCCGTCGGCGGTGATCTTCGACAGGTAATGGCGTCGTTCGGGAAACGTCAGGGTGTCGGCAGGCGGAGTCGGCGGGATGGTGTGGCCGAGATAGAACTCGCCCGGTCGGTCGGCCGGCTCGAGCTTCATGCCGCCGTGTTCGGCGGCGATGACGCGGTTGTATCGGATCACGCCGTGGCGGTCGACCACGGTCAGATATCCCCAGGTATCCGAGAAGGCGGTATCGGAGACGCCCTGTTTTGGATTATACGAGGTGAAGATGACGCCGGGGTCAGCGCTGTCGCCGGTCGGATACAGGGTGCCGTCGCCGACAATCGATGCGACCGGAAGCGACCATTCGATCGACAGCGTAATCGGGTCGAGACAGAACAGCGTTCTCGGTTTGAGATCGCGCATGGCGTTGACATAGAGAAAGATCTCGGTGTGGCCATCGTAGTCGTAATCGAATGTGCCGCAGGAGGCGACGTCCGCCTCCCACTGCCCGTTGCCGGTGCGATCGTCTCCGGAGGTCAGGTAAAGCCATGACACGCTATCGGTGCCGGGCACGATCGAGACGGCGAAGGCCGAGTCGTTGCGGTAACCGGTTGCGATCACGACAAGCCCGCTGTCGGGGCGAGGCACCAGGTCGTAGCCGGTGAGCGTAAACCAGAGGGGGGTGTCGTCGATGACGCTGTGGGTGGTGAAATCCTGGAAGCTGATTATGGCGGGCAGATCGGCGTTGGCGCCGGGGTTGTAGCCGACGATATACTGGGCATGAAGCGAGTCTCCCCGTCCGACCTGTACCGTGCGGTACTTGTCGCGAACCGATTTTGATCCGGTGCCGCCATCAGACGTGATGACAGACGTGATTCCGAGGGGGAGCAGATCGACGTTGTCGGTCACTTCCACTGTAAGACGGGGGTGCGAGTCTCCGCCGACCGGACTGATACAAATCGCCGCTACAAGGAGCGCCCCCAGACAAACCCTGAGTAGACCACCCATAGGCTAAAGATAGGGCGAGATCGCGATATTGCCAAGCTTCAAACGCTGCCGGGAACCGGCCGTGGGCCCTGCCACCGATGCACCGGGATTGCGTACGGCCCGTCGCTAACAGAGGCTTATCGGATCAATTTAGACTGCGGTGAGGGGGTTGGATAAAAGGAGGAAACCCTGCCTGTTGGGCTTGAGCACACGGGAGGGGGGACAGGCAGGGTTTCTAGGGGGCTTTTCTATTGCGTCAGCAATTTAGCCTATTTTTTTCTATTGTCAATACCCGATTGAACAACCTTCCAATATATTTGTCAAGCAAAAACGCTCGTTTTCCTCGACTCATACCTATAATTGCAAAACTCTGTCAAAAGTTCCCGACGGTGATAATCGATACCATTCCTCCGGTTTCGATTCGCGGCTCGGTTTGTCATTTTCTGTCACAGATTTTCTCTTCTCGTGCTCGAAACCGTTCACCCGTTTGCATTTCACATTCCAGAAGTTAGACAATTCCGAGAAGATAGATAGACCAGCCGAGGTACTCGCGCCCGTATGTCAGGTAGTCGTTTTGCCACTCGGTGAGTTTGGCCGCCACCTCATCGCGGTCGGGGTGCTCCGGATTCTCGCGCAGCCAGGCGAGCAGACTGCGCCAGTTGTCGGACTCGTAGCGATCCCAGTCGTCGTGATTCGATCGCTGCATGTATTCGAACTGCCACCCCTCGGCGCGGGCGATGTCGAGCAGCTCACGTTCGGTGTGAAATTTCTCTCTCAGGGCATAGTCGGGCGGAACCGATGACGAGAGCCAGTAGGGTTCGCCGACAATCAGTTTGCCGTCGGGCCGGACAAACCGCCGCAGGGCCTGCAGTGTATTCCGGTAGCCGTCCCAGATGAAGCTGGCGCCAAGGCAGACGCCGATATCGTACGGAGGATCGGTCGATTCATACTTCGCGCCGTCGCCCTCGATCACCTCCAGGCGAGCGTCGAGGGCGTGGTCGGCGATGGCCTGCCGCGCGCGCTGGACAGCGTAGGGGCGAAATTCGATGCCGACCGCGCTGATACCGAACCGTTCCGCCCAGAGGATCATCGGTGCGGCGAACCCGCAGCCGAATTCGATCAGCCGGGTGTGCGCGTTCATGCCGGCGACTTCGCCCATCTTGAGGACCTTCTCCTCCGACGAGGGATTGATGATCGTATGGTAGCGTTCGGAGAAGTCGTAGATTTCGTACCATTCCATGAGCGTCACCCCGCTATGGTTGCCGTCGGGCAGCACCGACGGATCGATCGTTTCCGACGGCATAATCGCCGGCGAATCGGGACCGGCCAACAAAAAAACAGGCTCCGCGCGGGAGCCTGTTGGTGATATCC
>CAYPYM010000060.1:0-10033 GCA_964414435.1 uncultured Ignavibacteriales bacterium
CGAGGTACTCCGGACAGTCGAATGCCGACGCACGAGCGACCGGATCCGCGCCAGCAGTTCGCCGAAATGAAACGGCTTGGTCAGATAGTCGTCGGCGCCGGAATCGAGCCCCTGGATCTTGTCGCTGACATCATCGAGCGCGGTCAGCATGAGAATGGGGGTCAGGACTTTGTCGCGACGGAGATTGCGACAGGTGGTCCAGCCGTCCCGGCCGGGGAGCATCAGGTCGAGGATGATGACATCGTAATCGTTGATCCTGGCTGTCTCTTCGCCGGATTCACCGTCGCCGGCGAGGTCGACCGCAAACGATTCGGCCCGAAGGTTCTTGGCGATCGTCTCGGCAATCCGCCGGTCATCCTCGATCACGAGCACGCGCATGATACTGCCTCCGTCTTCCATACGGTATATAACGGTTCGGAAGATGAAAGGCAGATGAAAAATCGCGTCCGCGTTTGAGTCAGCCGGTTGCCCCAACGCCGCCTCCCGGCTGCTTGAAGTCGCTCCGGTGAAGGCGGTCACAACTCCCACCCACAGCGTAACTCTCTGCACCGCGAGTCGATCAGAGCGGCGGTGCGTCAATCCCCACAAAAAAACCGGCCGGGTGCACAGGCACCCGACCGGTCAAAGGTCGGTTCAGGCTCCGGGTCTTAGAACCCGAGCTTGACCGTAAAGTACTGGTTGTTGTCGAAGATATCGGTCTCGGTCCACGAGTAGTCGAATACGACCGACGTGCCGCCGAGATCGAGATTCACACCGGCGCCGAACGACGCTCCGTAGAGCCACTGGTCCTGGTCGGCGTAGTTGTAGCCGGCGCGCAGGAACAGGCGGTTGTCGTACTAGTACTCGAGCCCGCCCTGGTAGTAGTCCTGGGAGTAGTTGTTCGAGCGGAAGTTCCCCGACAGTTCCACCTGGCTCTCGCCTTCCTGGAACAGGTCGTACGACACGCCCATGTTGATCGAGCTGGGCAGGTCGAACGCGGCCGACTTCGCCGCCACCGAGTGGCCGTCGACCCGGCGTTCGAAACCGCGGCCGGAGAAACGCATTTCCGGACCGTAGTTCTTGATCGCCAGACCGAGCTTGAGGCCGCGCCAACCCGGCTCATAGATAAAGCCGGCGTCGACCGCCACGCCGCTCGCGCGGACTTCGAAAACGCTCTCGTTGAGGTAGTAGAGGGTCGCGCCGAACGACACCCGGTTGGTCAGGGTGCGGGCGTAGGAGATGCCGAGGGCGGCGTAGGTCGGATTGTAGGTCCGGCCGGTGCCGTACGGCATGGCCTCGGTCGTTTCTTCCATATCACCGACCGAAAGCACCTTGGCGCTGACGCCGATCGTACCGAAACCGTCGACATAGACGGCGCCGCCGCCGAAGTTGACGTTCATGTCGGCAATATAGGTCAGGTGCGAGAACATCACTTCCACCCCGTCCAGCATGGCCAGACCGGCCGGATTCCAGTAGATCGATTCCACGCCGGAGGTGTTCGCGACGACCGCACCGCCCATCGATGTCCCTCGTGACCCGATCGGAATCGACAGCTCGGGAGCGCCGGCTGTTCCGACTCGTCTGGAGTTGCCAGCAAGCGCAGAGCTGACCGCCACCGCCACGAGAGCCACTATCAGAACAATGACTTTCGTTTTCATTGATTTTATTCCTTCCATGACTCTTAGAAGTCTCTCAGCACTTCAACCTCCATGAAGACGGCGAACTTGCCGATCTTCTGGCCGAAGCCGGGGGCGTCCACCACGTAGATGTACACACCCGATGCGACGGGGAGGCCGTTCTGGGTTGCGCCGTCCCATTCGGCGATGGACGTCGACGGATCGTTCTTGACAATCTGATCGATGTACTCACCGTTCAGGTTGTAAATGTCGATCGTACACTGGGCCGGCAGGCCGTGGAACTTAATCGTCGGCTTGCCCGGACCCGGATCGTACGGTCCGTACAGATAGAACGGGTTCGGGACCACCCGGATGTCGTCGAGAGCGCTCTGGGACTCGGTCAGGGTCGGCGCGGTCGCGACAAACGTGAACGTATCGGTCGGCATCGGCACCTTGGCGGTGATGAACCGGACGACCGTTCCCGAATCGGGTTGAGTCGTGGCGCCGGAATAGTCGGTGAACACGATACGGCCGATATGGAAATCATCCGGGAACACGTATACCGACGGGTCGGGGAGCGGCTCGGTGCCGTAGGTCACTTCCGACGGATAGATGCGGTCGCCGTACGTCCAGGTTCCGCTTCCGTCGTCGTCAAGAGTATTGATCTGGATGCGACGGTCGTTGGCAGGGTCGTTCGGCAGCTCGGGGCCGATATTCCAGACCTCGAACGGACACCGGTTCGGCCAGAGGCCGTCGGTGTTCCAATTGTAGTACTGCGAGCCGCTGTCGATAAACTTGAAGTCCCAGTCATCGACACCAATCAACCCCTGCCAGTTCATCCGGGCGAAATTGCCCGACTGGTCGGCGTTGACATACCAGTCGCCGGTCGAGTTCAGCTCGTACATGACGTTGTCGGGCGTAATCGGGCCGGTGGAGTTGGCGATTTCCTGAATGGCCACCACACCTTGAGACGAGATCACCTTGACCACGAACCCGTCGGTCGGATAGTACGGCTCGTTGCCGTCGAGGCCCGAGTAATTGGTCCGGTGATACAGCAGCGTGTCGCCGGTCGTGACGTCCATCAGGTTCCACAGCGTGTCACCCATGTCGTCGTTGAACCAGACGCGGTAGGTGTGTCCGTTGAGCTGGAGCGGATCCAGGATAACCGGATAGACCTCTACGTCGGACACGCCGGCCGTGTGGGTCGTCGCCAGTGTATCGTCGTAGTTGCCGGCCACCTCCACACCGGGCATATACTCCTGAGGCGTCACGCTGACCTGGGTGAACCGCTCTTTGAAGCGGTCGCCATACGGAATCAGCGCCCCGAGCGAGTCATGGTCGGCGAACGTGAACGCCGAGACCTCAAAGTAGTACTTCTGGATGTCGCGAATCGGCAGGCCGGTGAAAGCGTCCTGCGAAGTGCTGTAGTAGAGCTTGAGACCGTCGTTGCTGAGCGCCCGCTGGACCTGAGGGATCAGGATACCCGAGTACGGATCGATGATGGTATCGACGATCGCCTGCGTGAAGATCGTATCGATCGGGTCGTAGGTCGCCAGCTCGATACAATCCTGGCCGGATCCATCGGGGCACTGCCAGACGGTGTAGCCCATGAACGGGTAGGTGCCGTGATCCACCTGCGACGTATCGTCCCAGGCGAGGGTCACTTCGCCGGGAATGACGCTGACGTGCACGTTCGGCGCCACCGGCGGCTGCGGCGGCTGGAAGCCGCCCTCGTAGATGCGCTGGGCGTAGTCGTCCCGGGTGAACAAGCTGGTCACCGACTCGAGCCGGTTACCGCCCTGGCCGATGATGATCGCGGCGAGGATTTCGGTCGAATCACCGGGAGCGAACGTGATCGGACCGGTCGACTCCATGAAGCGGCGGTCGGCCGGGTTGACGTCGATGTCGCCGACGCCGGTGACCGGGTTGCCGGACGCCACGTACAGGAGCTGATTGCCCTGGTATACGTACGGCGCGCCGTTGGCGTCGAGACCCTTCATATAATTGTAGGTCTGGAACTTCGAGTTCGGGTCGGTTCCGTTGATGTACTTGTTGAACGAGTACATGCCGAGGTTCTTCATGCCCGGCCACCGCTGACCCCACATAATCGCGGTATCGGCGGCCGTGCCCGCAACCAGCGGGCCCTGGAAGAAGTCGAACCCGATCGCGGGAGGCGTCGCGCCGTACTGGGCGTCGGTGTTCGTCGCGTTATAGCAATAGCCGAGCCCGAGGGTGGTGTCACAGCCGACGAAGTCATCGCCGGAACCCCCGAGGTCGGGATCCGCCCACAGCGAGAAGAAGCAGGAATCGAGGGTGTTGGCGCCCTTGTTGACCACGCGCAGACGGATGAAGACCATGTTGCCGAGCGAACCCGACTGGTCGAAGCCGAAGGTGGTCTGGCGCACCTCGATGCCGAGCGGCTCCGAGTTGCCGGCGTCGTTGTTGTGCTGCGTCGGATTGGCGTCGTTAAACACCGCCCAGGTCATCTGATCGCCGATCATGCCCGGGATCGTGTCGCCGGCCGCGGTGGTGTCCCACGGGGCGCCCTGGTCATACGGCCAGTCGAGGTAGTCCTGGTTCGGGTTGGCCGCCAGCGAGTCGCTGAACAGCTTGTAGACGCGGAACTCGGGACGGTCGGTCATGAACGTCCCGCCCGACATCGGACCGGGCACATATTCGTCGGAGTATTCCGCCACCACCACGTGAACCGAATCGCCGACCTTGGCGCCGGCCCAGAGGCCGGCGGCGTACAGCACGCCGTTGTTGTTCACGCCGCGGGCGAGATCGGCCACGGACGTGAACGGATAGAACGTGCCGTAATCCTGATGGAATACGTCGGTCAGGTCGCGTCCGAAGTTCCCATGGTTCGTGACGAACATGAGCAGCTTGTTGACATCGATGTAGTGCTCGTTGTCAACCGCAGCTGCCATGGGCTGTGCCTCAGAACTCCGTCGCGGCGGCGCTGCACTGAGCGACGACGCCAACAGAGCAATCAGCACGAGTATAGCAAGCTTTGTTTTCATCTTGTGTGTCCTCATTCTTTCCTAGAATGACGTACGCAACCCGAAGAACACCATTCTCGGATTCGAGTAGTTGGTCGGGTTATACTGTTTCAGCTCGTACTTCTCTTTGTAGGGATCGCCGTTGTCGATACCATTCTGAATATTAGTCTGGCCGACATCGGTCCGGAGGAAGCCGGTCTCGAGCGGCTTGCCCGTGCCCTCGTAGACACCGATGATATTGTCGGTGTTCAGGAGGTTCTTCACCCAGATGTACGGGGTGATTTCGAGGCCGCTGACCTTGATCCGCCGCTCCACCTTCAGGTCGATCTTATCGACCGGGTGCGGCGTCACCGCGTTCTCCGTCGCCTCGTCGTAAATCAGCGTCGGAGTGTACGGCGTGCCGCTGCCGGCGGTCAGGAGGAAGTTGATGCTGGTGTTCTCGAGCGGGTAGCTCGTGCCGAGCTTCGGACCTTCCTTCGCGCCCGTACGGTATTCAACCACACAGTTGAAGCTGTGCCGCTGATCGTAATCGAGCGGGTTGGTCGTCTTGACCGGCGAGTCCGGATTCTGCCAGTTGATGATGTACGCGGTGTTGGCGTACGAACCGGTACCCGACGCGTAGCTCAGGGTGTAACGGAGATCCATGCGGATATTGTGCGTCCGCTTCAGGATCAGCGCCATGTCGACACCCTTGATCGTCCCGTAGTCGGTGTTGGCGTAGATGTCGTACGCCTTCGGGATCGAATACTGGTGGAAGATCTGCGTCAGGTCCTGGACGTCCTTATAATAAGCATCGATATCAAACGCGACGTTGTCGCCGAGCTGATGCGTCAGACCGATTTCGTACTGCGTCGTCTTCTCCGGCTTGAGCAGCGGGCTCGGGAACGGATAGTACGAACCGGCGGTCACCCGGGCCTCGTAGAAGTCGAGACCGACATAGAGGTTGGCCAGGTTCGGCCGCTGGTAGAACTTGCCGTAGTTGATGCGGAACTGCGTCACGGGCGAAATCGGGAAGGCCACGCCCAGACGCGGCGACACCCGCACGTACGTCGGGACACTCGTCAGATCGCCGGGATCGATCGTGCCGTCGTTGGTCGGACCGAACGGATGGATCGGGTCGGCGAAGCCCTCGGCCTTGTAGTCGAACAGGTCGAGACGCACGCCGGCGTTGACGATCAGGCCGCGCCACTCGATGCGGTCGGTCACATAGGCGCCGAGGTTGATCGGGTGCTTGGTCGAGTTCCGATACCCTTCGGCATCCGACTCGTTCCCCAGCGAATCATACCCGTAGCGGTTGATCAGACTGGAGGTCCGCACCTTGGTGGCGTCCAGGTTCTGGAAGCGCCGCAGGGTGTGGCGCTGGAAGTCGAACCCGACCTTGGCGGTGTTGTGATCGCCGAGCTGGCGGGTCAGGTCGCCCTTGACGCCGTAGTACGAAGACTTCGACTTCAGGAAGGAGACATAGTACGCCGGCACGAAGATCGACGAATCTTCCGAAATGACGATCTCGCCGTCCGGCGTCCAGAACAGCTCGTCACCCTCAAACTCGGGGTTGGTGAACGGCCGCCGGTAGGCGTCGTAGTTGTCGAACACGGTGGCATCACCGCGCGTCCGCTTGGTGATGAAGTACGACGCCGACAGGTTGTAGAACGTCTTGGCGTCAATCGTGTGCGTCAGCTTGGCGTTGATGCCGAAGTTCTCGTCGAGATACCGCGGACCGTGATCCGGGCTGAGCGCCCATTCCTGACGGTACTCACGCCAGTTGGTGGTGTTGCCGTTGCCGCTCACGCTGAGCCGCATGTTCGAGCTGATGTCGTAATCGATCTTGCCCTGGTAGGCCCAGCCGGACAGGCTGTTGTTCGGCAGCCGGTGATCGTTGCCGTAGAGATCGGCCAGATCGAACGGCGTACCGACGGTCTGGATCATGTCCTTCGTCTTGGCGGACGGCGTGCGGTCACGCAACCAGCGGCGCTCGCCCGATCCGAAGAAGTACAATTTCTTGATTCCCGGAATCGGACCGCCGAGATCGAAGGTATAATAGTTCTGGTCGAAGTTGTCCTTGAGCACATTGTCCGTGGACACCTCGAGGTTGCCGCGGTACTGGTCGGTCCCGGAGTTGGTGATCACCTGGACGATACCGGACGACACGTAGCCGTATTCCGCGGAGAAAGCGCCGGAAGTGACGCTGACTTCTTTGATGGCGTTGTTGTTGATGCGGGTCGTCGACAAACCGGTCAGCGGATCCTGCTGCGAGAATCCGTCGACGTAGTACGCAACTTCCTGCGGGCGGCCGCCGCGCAGGTTGAGTTCGTAGTTGTCCGACGAGGCCGAACGCTGGCCGCGCTGGCGCTGGCCGAAGCTGCCGGCGTTCATCCGAACCACGGAGTTCTGGATGCCGACGACTTCGTTGAAGCTCTGCACCGGCAGGGCCTGGAGCTGCTGACGATCGACGATGCTGATCGACGTCGTCTTGTCGGGCGTCACCATCGGCCGCTCGGCCGTGACGGTGATCGATTTGCCCAGCTCCGTTACAGTCGACGTCAGGGCCTGGTCGACGTAGGCCGCGAGGTCCGCCGAAACTTCAACGTTTTCGACGGTCACGGTGCCGTAGCCGACGGCGCTGACAACAACGGTGTAGGTTCCCACCGGAACGTTGAGGATGGAATACTCACCATCCTGATTCGCTTTGGCCCCCAGTGCGGTACCCTGCACCGCCACAGTGGCGCCGACCAGGGGTTCACCGGTCTTGGCATCGGTGATCGTCCCCTTGATCTTGCCCACCACTGAGCCGTGAGCCGTGCCGCACACGACCAAGAGCGCCAGCAACAAGCTGGACACTAGTTTGAGTCTCATTGGGTCCTCCATCCAATGGAAGGTTAATAAACGGAAAAAGGATTTTAGTTTTGGCAGGTTGGAATCTCCATCTTCCCACTTTGACAGGTTGCCTCTTACCAACAAATCACCAACTTGCGGGAATAGAATCAACCAAAATCTCAACTCTTTTGCAAATATTATCACATGTGCGACCGCGTCGCACAAGCCAAAAAAACGGCCCTCACGGCCGCTCAACGCATCGTGCGGGACAGTCGGAGAGCCCGTGTTCGACCGCAATCGGCGCTCACGGCACAGAGTTCCCCTATTGTGCGATACGTGATGCGCCCCGGTAAGTTGCTCACGAGAGCCGGCGCAGAATTTCACAGGTGGGGCAAAAACCGCGCCCCAAGCGCAAAAACAGGCGCCCACACTCCGCGCGCGGGCGACGTGCACCGATTTTTCGCGCTCACAATTTGGATAATATTTGGGTGAATTTTCCCGGGGTCAGCGATCAGCGTGACGCCGGTGATGTCAACGCGCGAACCGCCCGATCCAGCTCGGCCCGCACCGCCCGCCCGAGTGATTCCAGCGAATACGGTTTCCGTACATAGGCCCCCGCCCCCAGCTCCTGCATCTCGCTCACCCGGTCGGTCGATGAAAATCCGGAAACGATCACGGCCCGCTGCCCCGGCCGAATCCGGACCATCGCCCGATACGTATCCAGACCGTCAAAATCGTCTTCCATGATCATGTCGATTACGACCAGATCGACGGCCCGACGTTCGATCTGTTCCACCGCGTCGTGACCGTTCACGGCAACCGTCACGTTGTATCCGAGCCCGCTCAGCAATTCGGCCGCCATGTCGCGCTGCGCCCGGTTGTCGTCAACCACGAGAATCGATTCATGCCCGCCCGACACGCTGCCGGAATCGGTGCGAATCACCGCCGGCGTCGCACTCACCGGCAGGTAGATCACGAACTCGGTCCCCTTATCCGGCTCCGAAAAGACATCATAGTAGCCCTGGTGATCTTTCACCACGCCGTAGACGACCGACAGGCCCAGCCCGGTGCCGCTCCGTCCAACCTCCTTGCGGGAATAGTACGGCTCGAAGATCTTCTCGACATCTGCCTCGGCGATCCCCCGTCCGGTGTCACGCACCCGGAGCACGACGTACTCGCCCGGTTCGATCCGACGGTAGCCGCTGTCGAGCATCTGCAGGCTCCGGTGCTCGGTGCCGATCGTGATTCGACCGGCGGCCTCGATGGCGTCGAAGGCATTGATGACGAGATTCATGACCATTTTTGACAGGTGCGGAAACGAGCCGTTGACCGCGGCCACCGCATCGTCGAGCGCCATCGAGATCGACACGTCCGGCCGACTCGCCGCCAGTTCACGGCCGGCGGGTGAATTCAGGTACGCTTCGATCACCTCGTTGAGATCGAGCGGCGACATCTCGTATCGACCGCGACGCGCCAGTGTCAGCAGATCCTGTATGACGTCGGCGGCCGAGGTCGCCGAACGCTTCATGCTTTCGATACAGCGCCGAAGCGGGCTGTCGGAGGGAAGCTTGCCCAGCAGAAGATCGGGATAGCCGACCAGCGGGCCGAGCATATTGTTGAGGTCGTGCGCGACGCCCCCGGCGAGGATCCCCAGCGACTCCATCCGCTCGGCTTTCTCCAGCCGCCCGCGGAGCTCCCGTTCCTGCTCGGCCGCCTTTCGCCGGTCGGTAATCTCACGTACGATTGCAACCACCGTGTCGGGCGAACTGGCGACCATGCGCCCCTCGTAATAGTGGCGGCCGTCCTCCTTGAGCAGTTCGTATTCGCGGACGACCGTATCCTGCGCCGCAAGTGTCTGCTCGATCTGCTGCATCACCCCTTCGGCCACGGCCGGCGGCAGCACCGCTCGGAGATTGTTGCCCGGGAAGACGTCGGGCGACGCGAACAGATCATGCGTGCGCCCGTGATAGTTCAGCACCGTCCCGTCGCGGTCGAGCTGGAACGTCAGATCGGGGCTGGCGTCGAGCACCGCCCGGATCTCCGCTTCCCGGTGGCGCAGTCGCGCCTCGGCCAGCTTCTGCTCGGAGATATCACGGACGATGCCCTGGGCCGCCATTCGTCCGTCGCCGTAATCGAACACGCGTGACGACACCTCGGCTTGAAAGAGATCGGCCGATTTGCGGCGGAATTCCGTTTCGAAGCGGATGGCGCCGTCGCGGCGCAGCACCTCGAAAGCCCGGCGGGCCCGGTCGCTCACGTCACCCGCGTGCAGGTCCATCACGGTCAGGCCGGTCAACTCCTCGAGCGTGTAGCCGAACTGCTCGACCGCCCGCTGGTTGGCATCGAGAATATCGCCCTGGAGATCATGTATAATAATTGCGTCGTTCGAATGGTGGAAGAGATTGCGGTAGCGGTCGTCGCTTCGGCGCCTCGCCGATTCCAGCCGGGCGCGCTCCTCGATATCATGGTGAAGACGGAGATTGGTGTAGCCGAGTCGCGAGAGGGTGCGAGCGTACTGCCAGAGCAGGTCGAGCAGTCGTTCGAACTGTTGCAGCGACATCTCCGGCATCCGGCGGTAGGCCGCCGCCATCGCGTCCTCGTCGGCGCCGATCTCACGGGCAT
>CAYPYM010000061.1:0-9856 GCA_964414435.1 uncultured Ignavibacteriales bacterium
GCGGGGCTGGACATATTCACGCAGTCGGAGCAGATCAAGCGGACGATCGGATATATGTCGCAAAAGTTCTCCCTCTACCCCGACCTGACCGGCCGTGAAAACATGAATTTCTACGGCTCGGCGTATGGCCTCACCCGCAGCCGGGTGAAGGATCGGGTCGAGGCGCTTTCCGACCGGCTCGACCTGAGCGAGTTTCTCGACCGTCGCGCCGGCGCCCTCCCGACCGGGTGGCGCCAGCGGCTGGCGCTCGGGGTGTCGCTGCTGCACGAACCGAAGATTCTCTTCCTGGACGAGCCGACGGGCGGGGTCGATCCGGTGTTCCGCCGGCGTTTCTGGCAGTTGCTGTACGACCTCGCCGAGGAGGGGGTCACGGTCTTTGTCACGACCCACTACATGGATGAAGCGGAATACTGCGACCGGATCTCGATCATGCACCAGGGCAAGATCATCGAGGTGGGACAGCCGCGTGAAATAGTCGAACGGCAGGGCGAGAGCAATCTCGAGGAGGCGTTTATCAAACTGATCAGCACGCCGGAGGCAAACCATGCGTAGGATCCGCTTCCTCGCCCGCAAGGAGCTGTATCATATCCTTCGTGATCCGCGGTCGCTGGCGATCGTCCTGGCGATGCCGGTGTTGATGACGTTCCTTTACGGTTACGCCATCAATATGGATATTAATCATATCACGCTGGCCGTGGTCGACCGCGATCAGACGCACGACTCGCGGGAGCTGGCCGCGGCGTTCTACCATTCGACCTATTTCGACGAACCGCAGGCGGCGGTCGACCCGACCAATCCCGAAGAGATCCTGCGGGAGGCGAAAGCCAACGGCGTGCTGGTGATCGACCCGGGGTACGGCGACGCGGTGCGCGACGGCCGCAAGTTCACGCTGGGGATGATTGTCGACGGCGCCGACAACAATGTCGCGGCGGCGGTGCAGAACTACGCCCAGGGCGTTCTGATGCAGACGTTGCAGAAGTACCTGCCGCCGGGGAAGGAGCTTCCCGGGATAACCATTTCGCGGCAGGTGCTGTACAATCCCGATCTGGAATCGGCGCAGTTCTTCGTGCCCGGATTGATCGCGATCATTCTCGTGATGATCTCGGCGCTGCTGACCTCGATCACGATCGCCCGCGAGAAGGAAACGGGCACGATGGAGCAACTGCTCACGGCGCCGGTGACGCCGATCGAGATCATAGTCGGGAAGATCATCCCGTATATCTTCATCGCGTTGATCGACGGAGCGCTGATCATCATATTTGCGCGGCTGGTGTTCGGGGTGCCGTTTGTCGGTTCCTATCTGCTGATGCTGCTCTTCTCGCTGATTTATATCGCAACGGCGCTCGCGCTGGGGATCCTGATCTCGTCGCTGGTGAGCACGCAGCAGGTGGCGATGATGTTTGCGGTGGTGACGACCATGCTGCCGTCGGTGATGCTCTCCGGGTTTATCTTCGCGATCAAGAACATGCCGGAGCCGCTTCAGTGGCTCAGTCATATTATCCCGGCGCGGTATTTCGTGGTGATTATCCGGGGAATCATGCTTAAGGGAGCGGGCCTCCAGGTGCTGTACCTGCAGGGCGTGGCGATGATCGTGCTCATGCTGATCCTGACGATCGTGGCGGCTAAGAAATTCAAGATGAAGGTGGCGTAAGATGTTCCGTGCCATTCTCGGTCTCATTCGCAAGGAATTCATCCAGGTCTTCCGCGACGCAAACATGCTCCGGTTGATTTTCATGATACCGATTATCCAGCTGGTCATATTCGGCTATGTCGCCAACACCGACGTGAAGAAGATCTATCTCGACGTGTACGATTTCGATCAGAGCGCGGTGTCGCGGCAGTATATCGATCGATTCAAGCCAAGTGAGTACTTCATCCCCACCAGCAACCACGGTTCGATGCTCGACATGGAGACACGGTTCAAGGAGGGCGACGCCGAGATGGCGCTGGTCATTCCGGACAATTTCTCCTCGGATCTGGCGACCAAGGGGAAGACAACGGTTGGTCTCGTCGCCGACGGCGCCAATTCGAACACGGCGGCGATCGGGATGGGGTACGCCTCGCAGATTTCGTTCCAGTACGCCCGCGATGTCCTGAATGTCTCGCCGCTGCTGGATATCCGCTATGATGTCCTCTACAATCCCGAGGCGGAGTCGGTCTATTTCATGGTGCCGGGGATTGTCGCGGCGCTGCTGACGATGGTGACGGTCATGCTGACCTCGATGGCGATCGTACGCGAACGCGAGAACGGCACGCTGGAGCAGATCATGGTGACGCCGATCTCGAGCTCGGCGCTGCTGATCGGCAAGCTGGTGCCGTTCGCGGTGCTGGGGATTTTCGAGATGATACTGGCGCTGACGGTCGGGATCCTCTGGTTCGGGGTGCCGTTCGCCGGATCGGTGCCGCTGCTGTTTACGCTGGCCGGCCTCTATCTGCTGACCACGCTCGGGATGGGGCTGTTCTTTTCGACGGTGACCTCGACCCAGCAGCAGGCGATGTTCTTCGCCTGGTTTTTCTCGGTGTTTGCGCTGCTGACCTCCGGCCTGTTTACGCCGATCGACAACATGCCGGTGTGGATGCAGTACATGACGTATATCAACCCGATGCGGTTCTTCATGGAAATCGCGCGCGGGATCATGATGCGCGGCGCCGGTCTCAAGGAACTGACCTCGCAGGTCGTGACGCTACTCGTTTTCGGTACAATCGTGTTCGGGTTCTCGGCGATGCGGTTCCGGAAGCGGTCCGCCTAAGCGGCCGCCTCCGTGTTTCGCCAGGGACGCAGCATGAGAAGGCGCACGCAGACAAACGGGATGAGCGGTACGAAGTACTTCTCCCAATTCAGGTAGGAAAAAGGCATCACGGCCATGAAGATGAGGATCGCGAGATCGTAGATCAAATTCGGCGCGACCGGGTTTGACCGGGCGCCGCGCAGGGCGCCGCGGATAGAGACATAGAGGATCGGCAGGCCGAACGCAAATGAGACGAAGAATACTGCCTGGGCGAACCAGGGGGCGGCGACAAGGCGAACCATCGCCTTGTGAAACAACCCGACCGTGTGCACGTTGATCGCCTCGGCATAAGAGGCTGCTTTCACCGGAATAAGCCAGTACATCCACGCGAGCACAAAGGCGCCGATCAGCACCGGGCGATCGGTGTAGAGCTGTTTCCCCACCGCTATTACAATCGGAACCAAGTACAGCGCCAGCAGCGCGACATAGAGCACGAGATACGACGGATGAAAGGCGAGGTGCTCGGTGGCATAGAAGGCGCGCCACTGATTGATCGGGCTGAGCCCTCCCCAGAGAACCACGAGTCCCACGAACGGCAGCATGCCGATTACAACCGCAAGGAACAGCCGCAGGCTGTCTCGCTTGCGATCGCGGATCAGTTCGTGGGCGGTAACCAGCAGAACTGCAAGAGCGAAGAAGGCCGCGTACTGCCGGCACAGCAGCGCGCCGGCAACCGCCAGCGCGAGCAGCCACGGGTTCCTCCGGACATAGGCGAGCAGACCGGCCACGAGAAGTGCGATCGTGAGACCGTCGGTGAAGACAAAAATCGAGAAGCCGACCATGTACGGGTGCAGCGCCAAAAACGCCGTGGCGAAAAATGCGACCGGGCCGTTGCGGAGATGCTCCCACAGCAGACGGTGGAAGAGCAGATACGTGGTGAGGGCGATCAGGAGCGAGAGAATCCGAAGGCGCCAGAGGTCGAAGCCGACCAGTTTGCCCCACGCGGCGTAGACGATAAACGGCAGCGGGGTCGAGAGCTGGTTGTAGTGGGTGAGTTGGTCGAGATCCAGCCGCGCGGCGAAGGCATGCACCGTCTGGAGGAGGCGATATTCGTCGCCCCACGGCGGGCGACTGAGATCGCCGACCGCGATGACGACCGCCTCGAGGGCAATCACGAAAAGAATCAGACTGAGCAGTGAGCCGCGATAGTTTTTCATGCCGGTCCTGTATGGATGCGGCAATATACGGGGTCAAAGGGCGGCTGCCAACGCTCTTGTCCTAGGCTTCCCAGAGATTGAAAACGAGCCCGAACGGATCGCGCAGGTAGCAGCACTTCCCCTTGCCTTCCCAGCGGAGTACCTCGCAGCCCTGGGCGACAAGCTCGTCACGGGCCGCCTCCAGCTGGGGTACGATGAATTCGAAAATGACGCGGGGCTGCTCTTTTTCGTCGAGAAAGATGCGCAGGTGGTCGCCGTCGAGTTCGGTGCATTCGGCGTCGTCACGGGTGATCTCGAGTCCGAGAACATCGCGGTAGAAGGCCATCGCGCGATCTTTGTCGGGGGTTTCGATACAGACACAGCGGCTCAGTTTGTACGGCATGGGTCGCTCCTCTCTATGTCCAGCGGAAATGTCCCCGTTGCGGCGGCGCCGGTTGCGTCGGACGGAATCCGGCCGGTGCAGCGGTTTTCCATAGGATAGCGTCTGTCTTCCGTTGATGCCTAAATATGATGAAAGTGGTCCTAAATGTCAAGTCTTCAGGCTAGAAGCGGTACTCCAGGCCGACGATGGGCAGGCGCGGGAACTGGTTGACCGCCTCTACCCTCCGGGTATTCGGATCCCAGTACTGACCCGAGACGTTCTCGCGGTTGTAGACGTTCCAGACCTCGCCGTAGAGGGCGACGTCGGACCTCCCGAAGCTGAAGCGCCGCTCGATGCGGAGACTGAGCGAGTGGTAGTCGGGGAAACGGACTTTGTTGGCCTGATCCAAATCGTAGACGCCGTCGTTGTGCAGTCTGCTCAATTCCATGTTGAAAGGCGTGTACGGTCGGCCGCCGCCGAAGAGCCATCGCGACGAGAAAGTCCAGCCGGCAGTCGGGCGCAGGGTGAGTTCGATATCGGCGGCGAAGCGGTTGTCGATGACGCGGTCGTACCAGGCGTTGTCGACTCCGAGGAATTTCGCGCGCGACCAGGCGGTGCCAATCCGACAGAAGAGGTGATCGGAGGGACGGAATGTGACAGTCGTCTCGAGGCCGTAGACATCGGAGCGACCGCTGTCAACGAGCGGCAGGTGGCCGGCGACGAAACCGTAGTTGTACACCAGTTCGTCGAGGACGAACACGTTCGCCTGGGTCGTATCCATCGGCATGTGGTCATAGCGCTTGAAGTATGACTCCAGGTTCAGGCCGAGCCAGCCGGTCGGACGGCAGCCGGCGCCGGCCACGAGGTTGAGGGCGCGGGGATCACGCAGGCGCTGGTTGCTGCGGTGCTGAAGGACGATTGTCAGCGGCAGGGACTGGTAGTAGAGTCCGGCGGCGGTGTAGATCGACGCATTGCGGCTGAGGCGGAGGCGTATCGAGCCGCGCGGGGCGAGGTGGCTGTGAGCGGAGTACCCGATGGCGTCGGCCCGCACGCCGGCGGTGACCGTCAGCCGGTCGCCGAATCGCATCTCGTTGTCGAGCCAGAGCGCCCCGGTCATGAAATCGGGCACCGCGGAGACGCTGACCGCCGGATTGGGATAGCCGGTTTCGTGGGAGTATTGCCCGAGGGTATAGTCATAGCGAGCATCGATATAGTGGAACTCAGCCCCGAAGCCGGCGGTCATGAACGAGCCGAGCCGGCGCGAGTTGACATTGCGTACGGTAAATGTGTTTTCGCGGGAGTTGTTGTCATAGAGCATCTGGTCGGTTCCGCTGAATCTGTTGTTATTGGTCCAGCGAAGGCTGCTGAAAGCGAACGAGACGTTGGCGTCACCCTTCCCCGGCCAGCGGCGATCCCAGGCGAAGCCGAGCGAGCCGCTGGTGTAGTTGAGGTCGCCGTAGAAGTTGAAGCCGGACGACTGCGAGATGCTCTCGTCGATCAGGAAGTTGCCGGCGCCGAGCAGGCCGATCATCTCGTAGGAGCTGAGGCTGTCGTGACTGAACGAGACCTTGGCGTAGATATCGTCGTAGTTGGGGACGGCGTCCATATCGATCGCCTTCCGGACGAGATTGAGGAAGCTGTGTCGCCCGCACATGAGATACGAGCCGCGGCCGTCGCGGATCGGGCCTTCCACGCTCACCGTGGCGCCGGTGACGGCGAGGGCGCCCTCGCCGGAGAAGCGTTGACGGTCGCCGTCGCGCAGCGAGATATCGAGCACCGATGACATCCGGTCGCCGTAGGCAACGGGGAAGCCGCCGGTGTAGAACGTGGCTCCTTTGATTATGCTGCTGTTGAGCAAACCGAGCGGCCCGCCGGCGTTGCCCTGCGAGGGAAAGTGACTGATGCTCGGTACCGGGATTTTGTCGATGTAATACCCGTTTTCCATGGGGGAACCGCCGCGGACAACGAGGCTGGCGTAGCGATCATCGAAGCGCGCGACAGTCGGGGTGCCGGCGACCATGCGGCTGATATCTCCCAGGGTACCGGGGCGTGAGCGGATCTGGTCGGCCGTAATCGGAACCGTTCCGGCGCCGCCCTGGGGCGGGAGCGGGTCGACTGCGCCGGTTACGATAATCGTGCCGCCCTCGACCGCGAGCGGGTGCAGGCGGGCGTGGGCCGGAGTCGTGTCTCCCCCGCGGACCTCGACATTCAGGAGCGTATCCGGGGAATAACCGACATAGGTCACCACCAAGGTGTACCAGCCGGGCGCGAGCGTGCCGATGGTGAAGTGTCCGTCCGCTCCGGTTTGCACCTTTCGGCCCTGCGGCCGGATCTCAACGGTTGCGCCTTTGAGCGGGGTGTTGTCGGCGGCATCGAGGACGGTGCCGGCGATCGATCCGGTTGCATGTCTCGTGCCATTGTCGGCGGCTGCCGCAGTGCTGAGCGGAAGGATGATCACGAGGGCGCCGACCAGGACGGTGAGGATCAGGCGGAAGGCGGGATTCGAATGTGAGGCGGTCGGTGGATTCACTCGATCAACTCCCGGCGAGGCGAACGTGGTAATGGTGCCCTGTCTTTGCTGTATGGTGGCAAAATAGCCGAATTTCGCGGTTCGACCAACGAATATCTCGGTCGGACGACGTTCGGTGTCCGGGATAGGGACGTTTGGGAGGTGGTTTGTGTTGGACGGAGAGGGCTGCGCGACCCGCCCGCTCACTACTTGAAGCTGAACGTGCGGACGAGGTTGAAATCGCCGGGGCGCACCGTGACCATCGGCAGGTAGCGCCGTTCGATCAGGGTACCGTCGGCGGCGAGATAGTCGGCGTGGAGATCGTAGGTGCCGGTGGGGACTTCGAAATCACCGACAAAGATCCGCCCGGGCAGAAGAATCGAGCCGCGCAGGTCGGCCTGTTCCGAAATGTCATACGCGACATCGGCCGCGAGTTTACCGAGCCATCCGCCGAGCCCGCCCTTGTCGACCTTCTTCTTGATCGCGGAGGTGGCAAGCGTTTTGGCGATCGTGCGCAGGACGGTGCGCCAGAGAATGAGCGACTGCCGCGCCTTGAAGGTCGTCTGCGCGACCGTGCCGACATCCTCGATCAGGTGCAGCTCGCCGACCGTGGTCGAGTCGGCGGCGATACGAATCGTTGCGATCGCCGACGGCCGCGGGCGGAACTGCGGGATGGAAAGTTTGGCGTAGAAGTCGCCCATGGATTTCGGCAACGGATAGTTGGCGAAGACGTTATTCGTGTCGTTGCCGTCGGTATAGATGATCGTCAGCAGGTGGAGCTGTTTGTCGGTGCGGATGCGCAGGTTAAGCGGGGTCTTGACCGGCGCGAGCCCGGCCATCCCGATCACACTCAGGATCCCGGTGCTGTCAGATTCGGCGCGGTACGTCACCGGCGGAGGATCGAACGGGTAGACGTTGGGCTGATACTCGAAAGCGTCCTGCATACTCCGGTAATCGATATCGGCATCGTCATAGAGGCCGTCGGCGGCATACATGTGCATCGAGAGGTAGCGGGCGAAGGCCGAATTGTTGAAGTGTACCTCGGGCGTTTGCATCTCGACATAAGTAGCCGCGGTATCCTGTTGCGCCTCGCGGGCCATCCGGTCGGCCTCGTCGACATACTTCTGTTCGAGCAGGTCGAGTTTGTCGTTGGCCCGGCGGACCTCGACAAAAGCATCATCGAATTCGCCCAGCTTGAGGTAGTTGATCGCACTGATCAGATTGGAGTAGAGGACTTCGAAGTCTTCGCCGGGGTATTCGAGGACGTTGTCGTTGGCGACGGTGTTGGCGAGAATGGCTTTCGAGATACTTTTGGTGTACAATTCGTCGGAGGTTTCTTCCGCATCGGAAAGGCGGATGTTGCTCGAGTCGTACAGGGAGGCATAGTGGTAGGCCAGACCGGCATCGAGATAATACAGGAAGCGGTCTTTCTTGCCGTACTTGCCGTCGGTGCGGGCCGCCTCGATTTTGGCGACCGCGGCCGGGTAGTTGCCGGCACGGAGATCGGCCTCGAGCGGTTCGGTGAACGTCTTTTTGTTCACCGCCGAACTGCAGCCGAGAAGAGCAGCGAGGAGGGCGGCGCCGAGCGCCGCCCGTCCGTATGTTCGCAGGGTCGCTACCATTTGTAGTCGGACTTCGCGATACCCTTTTTGATCTTTTTGGTCCCGATCCAGACTTTCTCGTTCGTCTCGACGTTGATCAGCTCGAGATCGGTCTGGTAGAACGTGGTGGAGACGCCTTCGACGGCGTCGCTGATCGTCTTGACCGAGCCGAGGAGGATGAAGTCGGCGCCGAGTTCATCGCGGAGCCGTTTGCGGGTTTCCTCGGAGGCGAATTCGGCCTGGTCCTGGCGTTCCTCGCGGACATCGTAGCGCTGATCGCGGCTGCCGACAAAGCGGACGCTGCCGGCGTTGATCAGTTCACGCTCGAAATCGTTGGTGAAGATCTCGGTGTCGATGTGCTCGTTGGTCTTGTTGCGGATCGTACCGACCGTCACCACCGGCTTGTGTCCGGCGTCGGCCGCGAAGGTGGGCAGCCAGGGGCGGGAGAGACAATCGCGGATCATCTCTTCGGCGACCAGGCGGGCGTCGGTTTCATTCCACTTGCCGGACAGGTCGGTCTGTCCCTGCGGGTCGAGGCGGGTGACTTTCTGACCACCGCCGCACCCGACGACAAAGAGCAGGATGAGGCTCAAGAGAATCAGGTAACGCATGGTTTCACCTCTCTACGGATGAGTTGTGTTTGTTGCCTGTTTGTTGCGGTCGCGGCCGTGTGCAGTGGCGGACGCTCCCTGCTGTTTTATTCGGTCAAATCTCTTGCCGGGCTTAGCGATAGACAAGGTTTTTGTTTGCGGTGAGGGTCAGATTCCGAAGCGATGTGCCAGGCCCAGGTGGAAGGCGATATCGGGGCTGTTATTGAAGAAAAACAGGTTTTCCAGAAAGCCGAACTCAAACACGGTGCTGTGAGAGAGTCGGTATTTGTAAGCGAGCAGTAACTCGTAGGTGGCGTCGGAGAATTCGGAGAAGTGCCGGGCGATACCGCTTTCGGTAAGAGATTGAACGATAAACGATTGGCGGCTTCCACGGGAATGATATTCGACCGCCACGAGACCGCTGTAGTGCCACTGGTGAAGGCGAATCCCGATCGTTTCCTTCGCCCCGTAATACACGAATCCGGGGCTGAGATAAAGGTGGAACGGTCCGAAACTGTTGCCGACAGTGACGGACAGGCCGAAGTCAACCGACTGCCCGCCGAAGAAGTGAACCCGGGTGCCGGTGGGGACCTTCAGGTTGGCCGTCACCACCGCCTGCGACGAGCGCACCGAATCACTCGGGAGCGCATAGCTGAGAGCGATGACGCTGTTGCCGAGATGCCAGCCGATCTGGTCGGAACCGGCGCTGTGCCAGTTCCCGGGAGAACCGTCGGGGTTAATCAGAAAGGCAAACTGGTTGCGGGGAAAACGGTCGCGGCCGGACTGGTCGATGTTGAACATCCGGTGGAAACCCTCGATGAGGCCGTCGAGAATGCCGCCCGACACGTA
>CAYPYM010000062.1:0-9848 GCA_964414435.1 uncultured Ignavibacteriales bacterium
GTCCACCTCCACCTTCTTGACGCCGCCCTTGTCGTCGGTGCGCTCTTCGGTCACCGTGATGTGAACCAGTGGATCGCCCAGCGGATCGAGCGACTCCTTCTCGATCGCGGCCGTGTAGCTCCCGCCGATCAAACGGACCCTTCTTGGTGATGTCTTCAGGTCGCGTTTCATATCCGCATTGAGGCGCGGAGCGTAGTGAGACTCGCAGTTCGGCGCACGCGAGCGTACTAAAAGAGAACGCTCGGCCACCGCCGATGGCCCGCGAAGAGCACCTCTCATACATGTGGGATCGTCCGCTATGGCATGGTCGTCCGTCGCGCTGGGGCCTCGATCTTCAACGCAGTCTTCACCGAAAACTCGAACTTCACAAGAATCTAGCGAGAGTGATACCGGGGCCCGTTGGATTCCTGGTCCATCCGACTCCCCCCGGGCCATACACCTTCGTCACTGCGGATCTCGCAGACGCCGGGTGCTCCCGGGCAGGTTATAATCGCCTCCGAAGGTGCTCCCACATTACTAAAGAGCACGCCGGCGGCGATTTCGTGCACCCCCTAACTTATTTTTTGTCAATCAGTTAGTTCGGTGTTTCTTTTCCGGCAGCCTCGCGTATAATGGGCATAAGCATGAACGCTCCCAGACGACGGAAGAGCCCGACATCGATGCCCGAAGACATTCACAGCCTCTGGCAAAGAGTTCTCAAAGACGACCGGGCAGCGTGGGGAGAAATTGTTGGAAGCCACGCCCCCCTCGTCTTCACAGTCGCGGTCCGGGCCGGTCTGGATCCGGCCGATGCCGAGGATTGCGGCCAGCAGGTCTGGCTGGCACTCTATCGCCACAGAAGGAAGCTCCGGGATCCCCAGCGCCTGCCGGCCTGGCTCATCCAGACTACGCGCCGCCGCGCGATGCGCATGCTTCGGCAGAAATCGCTCCGGGGCCGGCGGGAACGGAACGCGCTGAATCCCGAGCCCGGTCGTTTGCAGGAGGATGAACTCCTGAGACTCGAGCGACTCCACCTGCTTGAGGCCGCTCTGGTCCGTCTCGAGCCGCGTTGCCGGAAGGTCCTGAGAGCACTCTTCCTTGCCCCCGAAAATACAAGTTACGCCGAACTCGCTCGTTCGCTGGGTCTTTCGCCCAACGCTCTGGGGCCGCTCCGCTCGCGCTGCCTCAAGCGATTGAGAAAAATCCTTCAGGAATTGGGCTACCCCGTGGACTAACCGGGAGTCCGCCTGGCTCCTTTTGAGCAGAAACGGAAGGAACCGCCAAAAATGAAGACAACCGATTTACATCCAACCCGCGCGCAGCTCATTGCCGCCGTTCGCTCCGGCGGGAATCGCTTCCGGAAGCACCTGGCGATATGCGAGTCGTGCCGCGAGTTGTTCCAAACGCTGCGGCAGTTTGATCTCTCCGGCGAAAGCGGTTTAACCGCTCCACCACAGGAAGTGGTGGAGCGTTGGCGCAAGGTGCCGATGCTGGACGAGAGTGTCCGGAGACGGCCGATCCGAATCGGAACAGTCGGTTTCGACTCCTGGCGCGAGCGCCCGACCGCGGTGCGGGATATCCCGGACGGCCTGGTCCGGCGACTCCGCCTCGACGCCCGAGATCTCGTCCTCGAAATCGTGGGTGAGCAGCGGAAGCGCGTTTGGCACTTCATCGCCCGGGTCTACCGTCGCGGAAACGTAGTCGGCGATTGCGCGCTTTCGGTCGGACGTCTCCGGCTGCTCCCCGCTGAGGACGGCTTCTATACCTGGTCGATGCATCGACCGCCGCGGAAAATCACCCTGAGATCAGCCGAAGAGCAGGTGAAGTTCGAAGCACTGTCATGGTAGCCGATCACACCGATATTCAAGCGGCCGCCCGGCGATTTCTTCGCACCGGTCGACCCGGCGACCTCGCCCTGCCCGCACTCAGTGCGGCCTGCGATGCCCTCGTCCGGGCCGAGACGCAGCATTCGGCACCCCGGGCGATACGGCTCGGGGAGCAGTTTGCGCGGCGCGCCGAGGGACTCGATCGAGCGATGCTTCTGGCGGCGCTGCGCGCTCTCGGATGGGCGTACGTTGTGGGAGGTCAGTACGAAGCGGCGGCCGAGACATATCTCAAGGCCCGGCGGCGAGCGCGTGATCCCCTGGTCCGAGCCCGCATCGATCGGATACTGGTCGATGTTTATATGTATCTCGGACGGCTTGGCGAAGCGCGCCGGCGGGCCCGGCAGGCGATGGCGGCTTTCCGGCGGCACCGGGCCGCCGATGACCTCGCCAAAACCGAGGTCAACTACGGCAACGTCCTTCACCGCATGGACCGCCATCAGGAGGCCCGGGAGCTGTATCATCGAGCCGGGCAATACTTCAAGGAACGGGGCAACGATTTGGCGGCCGCGACCTGCTGGTACAACGAAGCCAATACCCTGGTGCAGTTATTCGAATTCGGGGCCGCCGAACGGCTTTACTCGGCCGCCCGGGAGATTTACGACCGTCACGACCACGCTCTGCGAGCGATCGGTTGTCTCTATGGTCTGGCCTGGCTTCACATGCTCGGGGGACAGTTCCATATCGCCCTGACCGAACTCGCCGAGTGCGAGGACTTTTACGAGCGCTCCGGCCAGTCCCGCGAATATCTTCTCTGCGTACTGGACCGGGCCGAGACGTATCTCGGTCTGAATTTGCTGCCCGACGCCCGTGATGCATCGCGCCGGGCGGAACGCCGGGCACGTCGGCTCGGCCTTCGTTACGAATCGGGAAAAGCGGCGTTTTTTCTGGGGAAGGCTCTGGCGGCGCTCGGCGACGACCGGGGTGCTCGCAGCGCCCTGGTTCGGGCGGCCGATCGGTTCCGCCGCGATGACAACGAAAGCTTCCTCACGGCGGTGCGGATGACGGCGGCATTGACGGGGCGGACCGAAGAGAACCGGCTGGAGCTGTTGCGGCGGACGCGGAGCAAGATGCCGCCCGGGCAGTTGCCGCTTTGGGAAGCGCTCTGCGACCTCGAACTTCTGGCGATGGATGCCGACAGTCGCGATGCCCGCAGTCGGCTCAAGGGAAATCCGGCGGTGCGGGTGATGCCCCATCTCCGCGCCCGGTATCTCACCTTTCTCGGTGATGATTCCGCCCGTCACGGCCAAATTGATCGCGCGATCCGCCACTGGAGTCGCGCTGCCGATATTCTGTCGGCGGTCCGCGCTGACCTGCCGCCGATTGATCTCCGCGCGTCCTTTTCGGCCGGTCACACCGGCCCGTACGAGCGGCTGGTTAACGCGCGGCCCGAAACCAACCCGCGGGAGTCGGCCGGGTGGCTCGAGCGGTATCAAACGGCCGGCGTGAGTATGGTCGGCGAACGGTTCCGAGACGAGCCGGCGCGGGCTAAAGTCCAGCGCTCGCTGTCCGAACTCGCGCTGCACGTTGCCGCCGCGGCGGAACATCTCGGCCACGGCATGACACGGCCGGCCGAAATGTCGGCACGCCCGACCGTATCGCAGCGCCGCCTGGAGGAAAAGGTCCGCGACGACCTGGCCGCACTCGAACGCGGAGGAGCGGCGGCGGGCGAAGCCCTGGTGTCGGTATTGCGTGACATTCGAAAAGCCGCGCGGGGCGGCCCCGTGGTGCAGTATCACGTCACGACGAGCGACCTCGTCGCGTTCGTGCATGAAGGAAACGAGACGCGGGTGTGCCGCCTTGTCGGAAAGGCTCGTGCGCTGGATCTGCTGCAGCGACGCTGGCGCTTCTTTGTCGAACGGGCCCCGTACCGGAGTGAGGCGGAGTCCGTTGCCGATCTGGCCGAGGAACGTCGGCTGCTGACGCAACTTGGGGATCTCATCTGGACACCGCTGGAAATCTCGACGCCGGGAAGGGTGTTGATGGCGGCTGACGGCTCGCTCGCCAATCTGCCGTGGGGGGCGCTGTCGCCGGGCGGACGGCCGCTGATTGACGGCACGCCGCTGGTGATGACCCCGAGTATCCGTCATCATCTGGCCGCCGCCGACCACCGGACCGATTCCCATGACGTGCGGGTATTTGTGGGCGAGTCGGCCGATCTGTCCCTCGCTCCGATAGAATATGCCCCGCTCGAGCGTGATGCCGGGCGAGTGGTGTCTATCCACCGACCGTGCGTGCGGGCCGACTGGCCGACTGAGTCGGAAGCAGATATCTGGCATTACACCGGTCACGCCCACTTCCGCGCTGACAATCCGTTTTATTCGTTCCTCAGTCTGGGCGATGGTCCGTTGTTTGCGGCCGATTTTCGCCTGCGCCGCAACGTCGTGAATCTCGTGGTGCTGGCGGCCTGCCGGACCGGCCTGCACTCGCTCCTGCCGGGGGACGAATCAGCCGGCCTGATCCGAGCGCTGATTGAGATGGGCGCGCGCAACGTGGTGGCCAGTCATTGGGCAATATCCGATCGATCGACGTCGGTCTGGATGCGGGCCATGTACGAAGCGCTGGTCGGCGGCAGCGACATCGCCGACGCGACGCGCGAGGCGGCCCGTCTGACCCGGGAAAAGTTTCCCTCGGCTCACGATTGGGCCGGGTTTTCGCTCTTCGGCGCCGGATAACATTGAATGACAAGAGTGCTACATTTAATACAGAACGAGAAGTGTTGAACAATATCTACAAGCTGAAGGAGGCGCATCCATGTTCCTGTCCCGGACCAAAATACCCGCGATAAGGCTTCTCCCGTTGTGCCTGGTGCTCGCCATCGTCGTCGGGCTCCTGGGAGCACTGCCGGTCGCGGCCGGGGAGGGTCGGATCAATCAGACCGGCGATCCGACTCCGTACCCCCGTGATGATTCGCCTACCCCAAACTATCGGCCGTACGTGCCGGGCGAGTTGGTGGTCAAGCTCGGCCCCGATTCGACATCGATCGATTCGATCAACGGCATCTACGGGACCACCGTCAAGATGTATTTCGAGCAGCTCAACATCTATATCCTGAGCACCGATCCCGATGTCGACATCGACAATCTCGTCGATCGGCTGAACAACACGCCCGGCGTGGTGTTCGCTCAACCGAACTACATCGTCTCGCCGCTGCAATCGGTGCAGGGAAGTATTCCGTTCTCGGACCAGGACAATATCGGGAGTTATCCCGATCAGGACGCGGCGGTGCGATTGCGGCTGGAGACCGCTCATAATTACTCGACCGGAGCGGGAGTGAAGGTCGCCGTCATCGACGGCGGCGTGAATTTCGGGCACCCGCAACTGGCCGGGGCGACCGTCTCGGGCTGGGACTTTGTCGATGACGATTCCGACGCCTTTGACGAACCGGGCGGCAGCAACAGCGGCCACGGCACGTTTGTAGCCGGTGTCATCCATCTGGTAGCGCCGGGCGCCCAGATCGTATCGTACCGGGTCGCCGACACGAGCGGCCAGAGCGACGGCGATCTGGTGGCCGAGGCCATTATCCGCGCGATCGCCGATGGCTGCAAGGTTATCAATCTGAGTCTTGTGATGACTCACGAGCACGAGGTCCTTCGGGACGCTCTCGCCTATGCCCGGAGCCGGAACGTGATGGTCGTAACGGCGGCGGGCAACGGCGCCACCGATGTCCCGGCGTATCCGGCCTCGGATCCCAATGTGCTCGCGGTGGCGGCGGTCGATACGCTGGACCGGCTGGCCGACTTCTCGCGCTACGGCCTGAATATCGATTTGTGTGCCCCCGGCGCGCGTATCTACGCTCCCTACGAAGACATCTTCGCCTGGTGGAGCGGGACCAGCTTCGCCGCCCCGTTTGTTGCCGGAACAGCAGCTCTGAAGATCGCGCAGAACGGGGTCATGATCTGGCCGGAACTGCACGCCTACCTGACCGGTACCGCGGACAATATCGATGCGGACAACCCGGCCTACATCGGTTTGCTGGGCGCCGGTCTGATAGACCCGGTGGCGGTACTTCAGGATAGTGTCGGCATCGACACCGCCTGGACCAATCCCCCGGCGGTCTTTGTCATGCTCCAACCGGGTCAGTCGGCCCAGAAATGCGTGACGCTCGGTTCTACCAATGCCAGCAGTGTCTTCTCCGCCTACGTGCTCTCCGGCGGAGCGGGCGTGGTAACGCTGCAGGATACGGTCGCCAATTACGGCGCAAATTTCTGTTTCGACGTCTCCGCGGCGGGACTGGCTGAGGGAATCTATGTCGATACGGTTCTGTTCGACGTCTCCGGTGTCTCCAACAGCCCGCTTCTGGTTCCGGTGACCCTGGCGGTGAGCGACACCGGGGCCGCAACTTACTCGGCCGCGATCTGGCCGGCGCAGATTTCGGTGGGCGCCGAGGCCGGATCAAGCACTCCGGTTAACTTCTGTTCTTACCTGACCTCGACGAACGCACCAGCCGCCTTCACGGTATCCCCGTTCGATTCGATGTCGAGCTTCATAGAGGTGCTTAACCCGAGTGGTCTGACCGATGACACCGTTTGTGTGCGGATCGATCCGACCGGGCTGGCGCCGGGCGTATATTACGATTCCCTCTTTTACCGCGTGAACAACGTGCCGAATTCGGTCGTGCAACCGGTCGTTCTGACAGTCGGCTCGCCGGGCGGCACGGACACGGCGACGGTGTGGCCGAGCATGTTCTCGTTCGATGTGCCGCAGAACGGTGGATCACAAAGCGCCTGCGCGTTTCTGACTTCGACCAACGCTCCCGCACCGTACTCGCTGGAGGTGGTCGGCAACGCCGGCTGGCTGCACCTGACCGATTCCATCGGGACCACCGATGATTCGGTCTGCTTCACGGTCGATCCGATCTATACGTTCGCGGCCGGGACCTTTATCGATACCATTCTGTGCCATGTGGACGGTGTGGCCAGCGATCCGCACATCGTCGTGGAGCTCAATGTCGGCGGCGACACCACCGGGGGCGCGACCGCGACAGTCACGCCGAGCTATTTCGACTTCGTCACCGGGCCGGCGGCGGGAGCACCGATTCAGGCGGGCACATTTGTCTTGAATTCGTCGAATGCCCCCGCGTCGTTTACCGTTCACACCGCCCTCGGGTCGGGTTGGTTGCGACCGGTGGATACCGCCGGTGTGACCGCGGACAGCGTGCGTTTTACGGTAGATGCCACCGGCTTGACCGCCGGCACCTACTATGACAGCCTCATTTGTGTCGTCCAGGGAGTGACGTATAGCCCCGGTGCGGCCGTGTCGCTTACCGTCGTGACCGATACCGGCGGCACCCAGGCAACCGCCTCGCTCTCACCCGCTCAGCTCAGCTTCGCGACCGGGCCGCAGGCGGGCGCCCCGATTCAGACCGGCAGCTTCGTGCTGAGTTCGACCAACGCGCCGGCGTCGTATACCGCCGCCAGTGTCCTCGGCTCGTCGTGGCTGCACGTGGTGGATTCGGTCGGGACGACCAATGACTCCGTTCGCATCACGGTCGATGCGACCGGGCTTCCGACCGGTACCTATGTCGATTCGGTCGTGTGTCAGGTCGCCGGCGTGGCCAATCCTCCGGTCGGCATCGTTATGCTGAATGTCTACTCGGGCGCCGACACCGTCCTGACCGACACCGCCGCGGCGTATCCCTCGACGTTCCAATTCGCGGTGCCGCAGGGGTCCCCGGCGCTTCAGCACGGTTGCTTTACGCTCTGGTCGACCAATGCCCCCGCCGGTTTCACCCTGCAAAAGACGCTCAACTCACCGTGGATCCAGCTCGGCACGACCAGTGGCATGACCGGCGATTCTGTCTGTTTCAGCGTTGATCCGACCGGGCTCCAACCGGGCGTCTATTCGGATGCGATCTTCTGCTATGTCGACGGCACGGTCAACGTGCCGGCCGTGCCGGTCGTACTCGAGGTGACTCAGGATTCGAGCGGCTCGGGCGAAACGGCGTCGGTAGCGCCGTCGAGCTACACCTTCACCGTGGTCGGCAGCGACCTGTCTCCGCGCTACGGCGGCTTTATGCTTAGTTCGACCAACGCCCCGGCCAATTATGTCGCGGAGGTTCTCGGCGGCGCCGGCTGGCTGCGGTTGGTTGACTCGGTCGGCGCGACCAACGATTCGGTCGCGTTCATCGTTGATCCGGCGGCGCCTTTCAGCGCCGGAACCTATATCGACAGCATCGCCTTCTATGTCGACGGTGTCGGCAACGTACCGATCGGCATCGTGATCCTGAATCTGCAATACGATACGACCGGCGGCGGGGGAGGCGGCGGTGCGACCGCCGGTGTCTCACCCGACTTCGTCAATCTGAACGCCGCCGCCGGATCGACCACCATCCTGCCGGTCTGTGTGGCGGTGTCGTCGAGCAACGCTCCGGCCGACTACGTCGCCTGGGTCCCCGGTCTCGGTGGTTCGTTCATTACGATACCGGACTCGCTCGGGGTTACCGACGACAGCCTCTGCTTTGATGTCGATCCGAGCGGGCTCGCCGCCGGCACCTACTACGACACGGTCCTTATTCAGGTGAACGGCGTGACTGCTCCGCTTCCGGTGACGGTTGGTCTTACCGTCGGTTCGGGGCAGGTCAGCACGATCAGCAACTATCCGAATCCGTTCAACCCGAGCACGACGATCGAATACAGCCTGCCGGAGCGGGCGCGGGTCACGATCGACATCTACAACGTGCTCGGTCGGAAGGTGCGTAGCCTTGTGGACGCGGAGCAGGCGGCCGGATCGTACCGGATCGAGTGGAACGGCACCGATGAAAACGGCCGTTCGGTCGCATCGGGCGTGTATCTCTACCGGTTCCAGGCCGGTGATGCGGTTCAGACCAAAAAGATGCTTCTCGCCAAGTAGCCGGTTTGACCGGCACTCTCGGTTGACAACGGTGGGCGGGCCCTTCGGGCCCGCCCGTCGTGTGTCCGGATCGCGGCGCCACCAAGGGCGGCGCCACGATGGGCGGGGCCGATGTCCAATAGAAGCGTCAGCCCCCAACCCCGTCGGTCCATCCACAGGCGTTTCATCGATTCCCTTCGGCCGGCAATCAATTCCCGCTCGCGTCTCTGAATATTCTGTCCCGATGGGGGTATAATCTGTCGGAAGCGTTTTCGCGAAGTGTCAGGAACTTAAAAAACGAAGGAGAAAGCGATGGCCAAGTGCCCCTTCTGTGAAAAGAGCGTCACGCTGGAAGCCGCCGGCAAAGACACCAGTGAGGAGATCCTGAAGGAAGTCGAAGGCCTGGTGAAGCGGGAAGTCATGTATTACTGCCCTCACTGCCAGAAGATCCTGGGTTTTGCCTTCTTCCTCGGCGGCGTGCTTACCGGACGACCTTGATCAGGCAGCTGCAGCCGACGTCCGCTCCCCGGCCGTACCGGCGGAGCACGAGCCGGCGGTCATGAAGGGTGAGAAACAGGGATTTTCGATCCGCCCTCCGTGTCACCCGGTTGCGAAACGCGTCCGGCCGATCCCGCCTAGAATTGAAAGCCCCGGTGAAAGCCGAGGCTTTTCTTGTTTGAGCCGGGTGGCAATCCCGGGCCGGCGGCAGTTCCGAAAACCACTTGCATCGCGGATAAGTCCGGTCTATATTGCCTCATGGACAACAAGCACGCCGACCAGACGGCCACGTTTATCCCGCTGACCCCTGGCTCCAATGTCGGCTCCTACCGACTCATAAGGGAACTCGGCGTCGGCGGCATGGGGCAAGTCTTTCTGGCGGAAGACAGTCGCCTCGAACGCAGGGTAGCCCTCAAGTTCCTTCCCCCGGACCTCTTTGCGAAATCGGAGTTTCGTCAGCGCTTCATGCGCGAGGCGAAATCGACTGCCCGCCTGAACCACAGCAACATCGTGACCATTCACGATGTCGGTGAACAGGATGATCGGGCCTATATCGCCATGGAGTTTGTCGACGGCCGGACGCTGCGCCAGTTGATCGACACGCGCGCGCTCAACTATGAGGACGGCCTGGCGATCTTCGAACAGATCTGCCACGGA
>CAYPYM010000063.1:0-9752 GCA_964414435.1 uncultured Ignavibacteriales bacterium
CGTAAGGAAAGGGACTAAGCTTATGCAGACACGAACCCTGGCTGCGCTGGCGGCTTTGGTGCTCGCGCTGTCGCTCGGCACGGCGACAGTCAGTTTCGCCCAGGATCCCGGTACCCCCGACACCGTCATCGTCGATTCCGTCGTGGCGTATACCAGTGGGATCGGGGCGGTACCGGTCTATCTCTACAACGACGAGAACCTCGCCGGACTGGAGGCGAATCTGGTGATAAGTTCGCCTGACGTTCAGATCGACTCGGTCTCATTTGTGGGCGGGCGGGTCAACTACATTTCCGTCAAGGGGTACACCATCCGCACTTCCTCGGTCAGCTTTTACGCGGTCCCGATTTCCGCGGAGCCGTTGATCGCGCCCGGCAGCGGCCTGATCGGCACGGTGTACGTGTCGTGGGATGCCGGTATTGCGCCGCAGGTGGCCGTGATCGATACCGAGACGTTTATCGATGCCAACGACATTGAGTATGCGACCAAGCTTTCCACGGAGGCCTCAGTGACGTTCGTTCCGGAGTTCATTCGCGGATATATCGATATCCAGCAGGCGTTCGGGTGCTGTGTGGGGATACGGGGGAATGTCGACAACGACCCGCTCGATGACATCAATATCGCCGATGTCACCTATCTCGTGAAGTATCTTTTCCAGGGTGGACCGCCGCCCGATTGTCCGAGCGAGGCCGATCTCGACGGCATCGGGGGGCCCGATCCGAATGTCGCCGATCTCACCTGGCTGGTAGCGTACGTCTTCAAGGGCGGGCCGCCTCCGGTTCCCTGCCAGTAGCGGTACGGATAGATTATGAAAAAAGCAGCCTCCGAGGAGGCTGCTTTTTTCTGTGTGTGTAAGGGAGATGAAACCGCCTCTATGAGACGGAGCTTTTCTTCCGGGCGCGATATGAGTTGAGGCCGGCTTCGTCGGCTTCCTTGGTCGCCGCCGTTTCGAATTCTTTGTAGAAGGCCGTACGCTGGCGTTCCTTGAGCTTCTCGTAGATCTTCCGCTGGCGGGCCGCTTCGAGCAGGTCTTCCCGCTTATTGCCTTCGGTCTTTTTCAGGGCGCGGAGAAATTCCTCGGCGCCGATCGCGTCGCGTTTGAGGCGGTGCAGGTAGCGGGAAAAGATCTGCATCTCGGCCGGGTCGATCGCGCCGGTCTGCTGTTCCCGCTTGGACTCGAGGGCCGCGCCGGTTTGTGTGTAAATCGTCTGTACCTGGTCCTGCTGGTTTTGTACGCGGAGGCTCGCCTCGGCCAGTTCGCGCTGACGCTCGCGCTCGACGTGTTCGCGGAGCTTGAGCAGCGGCTGCAGGCGGAAGCGATATTTCTTCATCGGGGTCGTACTTTCCTATCAGTCGGCGAGGATCTCACCCAGTTGTTTGAGTGAGCTCTCGAAATCATCGAGTTCGTGGATGCCCTGGCGGAAGAAGCCGTTGAGGGCGTCGATCTTGCCGATGGCGCGGTCAATCTTCGGGTTCGACCCTTTGACATAGGCGCCGATATTGATCAGGTCTTCGGCCTCGGAGTACACTGACAGCAGTTCGCGAACCTCTCCCGCCAACTTGATGTGTTTGTCGGTGCCGACCGTTTTCATCAGCCGGCTGATCGAGTCGAGGATGTCGACGGCCGGATACTGATTGCGGGCGGCCAGGCGGCGGGACAGGGTTACGTGACCGTCGAGAATGGAGCGGACGGCGTCGGAGACCGGTTCGTTGAAATCGTCGCCCTCGACGAGGACGGAGTACAGTCCGGTGATCGAGCCACGGTCGGACTGACCGGCCCGTTCCAGGAGAGCGGGAAGGAGGGCGAAGACCGACGGCGTGTATCCCTTGGTGGTGGGCGGTTCGCCGATGGCGATGCCGATTTCTCGCTGGGCCATGGCGATTCGCGTGAGTGAATCCATGAGGAGCAGCACGTTGAGACCCTGGTCACGGAAGTGTTCGGCGATCGCCGTGGCGACCATAGCGCCCTTGATGCGGATCAGGGCGGGTTGGTCGGAAGTCACGGCGACAACGACCGAGCGGGCCATGCCTTCGGGACCGAGGTCGGACTCGATAAACTCGCGGACCTCTCTCCCCCGTTCGCCGACGAGGGCGACGACGATGACGTCGGCCGAGGTGCCGCGCGCCATCATGCCGAGCATGACCGACTTGCCGACACCGGAGCCGGCGAAGATGCCCATCCGCTGGCCGTTGCCGACCGCGGCGGAGATATCGACCGAGCGGACGCCGGTGCGGAGAATCTCGGTGATGCGGCGGCGCTTGAGGGCGGGGATCGGATCGGCGTTGATCGAGCGGGTCATACCGGTGAGCAGGGCGCCCTTGCCGTCGATCGGCTGGCCGAGCCCGCCGAGGACACGCCCGATGAGTTCGTGCCCGACCGGGACGCGGAGCTGTTCGGCGGTCGAGGTGACGATGGCGCCGGGAGTGATGCCGTTGATCGGTCCGAGCGGCATGAGGAGGATGCGGTCGTCGCGGAAGCCGACGACTTCGGCGCGGATTTTCGAGCCGGTATCGTGATTTTCTATGGTGCAGAGCCGGCCGATCGAAACGGCCGGACCGGCCGATTCGATCACGAGGCCGACCACCTGGGTGACCTTGCCGAAATGTTTGACGGTGTTGAGCGTTTTGATTCGCTCGGCGTAGACGTCGTAGGCTACCTGCGTCACCGTTCGTCCTCTTCGGCCATGACCGCCCCCCGGACGATTTCGAACTGAGATTCGAGGCGGGCGTCGATATCGCCGGTCGGCGTTTCGATGAAACAGCCGCCGTAGCGGACGCGCGGGTCGGCCTCGATCTTGATCTCCTTGATCGTAGCGGTGCCCTGGAGAAAGGCGTCGATATTCTGTTCGACAATCGGGAGGTGGTCGGGGTTGACTTTGATTTTGAGCCGGGAGCGATCGAGCAGGGTGTCGATCACGCCGTCGATCATCTTGAGTGTCAGTTCGGGATCGGCCGCGACCGCGTCAAACGTCACCTTGCGGCTGATCTCGACGACGAGTTTGAGAATGTTCTGGCGGGCCTCATCGAGCATGGCAGCGCGTCGATCGATGGCGTCCTTGATGGCGCTGTCGAACTGCTTGAGGACTTCCCTGGCCTTGAGGAGGCCCTCTTCCTTGCCCTGCCGGAAGCCCTCGTCATGCCCGGCGCTGCGGGCTTCCTCCTGGGCCTTACGGTATTCATTTTCGATCTTGGCGACTTCCTCGATCGGGATGTACCGGGCGCCGTCGGGATCGGTCGTAACGGAGACCATCGGGAAGATGCGTTCGAGGCGCGCCGCGGCTTCGCCCTGGCGGTCGTAGTCGAGGTTTTTTTCGCCGACGAAGACGGTCGGGGCGAGGCGGATATGGCGAATGATTTTAGACAATGATATCCTCTTTGCCGCCGCGACCGGAGATGATGATCTGGCCTTCTTCTTCGAGTCGGCGGACGGCTTCGACGATTCGTCCCTGGGCCGCCTCGACATCGGAGAGCCGGGTCGGGCCCATGAATTCCATCTCTTCGCGAATCATGATCGCGACACGTTCCGAAACGTTGGCGAAGATCTTCGCCTTGACCTCGTCGCCGGCCGCCTTGAGGGCGATGGCGAGGTCCTTGGTCTCCACTTCCTTGAGGAGGCGCTGGACCGAGCGGTCGTCGAGCAGCACAAGATCGTCGAACACGAACATCATGTTCTTGACTTCGGCGGCGAGATCGGGGTCATCCGCTTCGAGTGACTGGAGGATGTTCTTCTCGGCGGTGGTGTCGATCAGGTTGAGGATTTCGGCAATAGCTTTGGCGCCGCCCGAAGCCGACATCATGCCGGCGGCGGTGGCGTCGAAATGCCCCGAGAGGGTCTGCTCGATTTCGTGCAGAATCTCGGGCGCGATCTTTTCCATGGTGGCGATTCGCAGCGACACCTCGGCCTGCAGTTCGGGCGTAAGCTCGGAGAGCACGGCGGCGGCGTGCTGGGAGGTGAGCTGGGTGAGGATCAGCGAAATCGTCTGGGGGTGTTCGTTCTGCAGGAAGGACGTGAGCTGCTTGGGATCGATATCCTTCAGCAGCGAGAACCCCGACGACTTGATCGACGACTCGAGCCGGGACATGATTTCTCTCGCCTTGGGGCCGCCGACCGCTTTCTCGAGGATCTGGCGGGCGAAATCGATACCGCCCTGCGAGATGTACTGACGCGCCATGAAGATCTGGTAGCATTCGTCGATCACCTTTTCCTCGACATCGGAGGGGACATCGCGAAGGTTGGCGATCTCGATGGTGATCTTCTCCAGGTCGTTTTCGGGCATCCCCTTGAGCACGTGGGCCGATACCTCGGGGCCGAATGCGACCAGCGCCACCGCCGCTTTCTGCAAAGCGGACATGTCATCGTATTTGAGCGCCATCATTGATCAATCATCATGGTTTGAATGGCCCGCGCGATTTCTTCCGGCTGCTTCTTGGCGACTTCCTGCATCTCGTCGACCAGGCGCGTCCGGCGCGCTTCAGGGACCACTCGTTTCGGGAATTCCAGTTCCTCGTCGCCGATCGGTTCCGGTCCGGCGGCCGCGGGACGGGCTGCGGAGCGCGGGCGCGGCGGCGGCGCGAGTTGGGCCAGCGACTTGAACAGTTTCGTGGCTTTCTTTCGGAAATAGAGGAAACCGAATACTGCCAGGAGGACGAGCCCGACCTTCTTGGCGATATCCATATAGAATTCACGTTGATACATGCTGTCCAGCGCCTGGCGATCGTCGACGAGGTTGTTGCGATCGAACGGCATGTTGACCATTTCGATCTGGTCGTTGCGCTGCGGGTCGAAACCGACGGCGTTCTTGACAATCGCGGCGAGGCGGTCGAGTTCTTCCTGCGAGCGCGGCAGATAGGTCGGCTCGGCGTTGTCGGCGCCTTCCTCGGCCGGCTTGTACTGACCGTCGACCATCACGGCGACGGAGAGACGCTCGATGTTGCCGACGCCGTTGATGATGTGTTCGACCGTCTTATTCAATTCGTAATTCGTGATCGTCGTTTCGTTGTTGCCCTCTACCTGACTTTCGCTCGTCTCGTCGGCCTTGTCGGAGGAGGAGTTGGCCGTTTTGGTGCGTTCTTCGCTCCGTACCGACGGTGAGTTGGGGTCGTACGATTCGGAGGTCCGCTCGAGCTGGTTGAAGTTCAGGTCGGCGGTCACCCGGACGACGGAGCGACCCTGACCGAGCACGTTGTCGAGCATCGACTGGGCTTTTTCTTCGAGGTAGACTTCGGCCTGCTTGCGGACATCGAGCTGCGAGGCGGTCAGGCCTGCGATCGGGTCGGCCTGGCGGCCGGACGAGAGCAGGTTGCCGTCATAATCGACAATGGAGATGTTTTCCGGCTTGAGTCCCTCGACCGAGGCGGCCACGAGGTGCGAAATGCCGTTGAGCTGGTTCTTGTTCAGGCCGCTCTTGAGTTTGAGGACGACCGACGCGGTGGCGTCTTTCTGGTCCTGCTTGAAGAGGCGGTCCTGCGGCATGACGATGTGGACGCGCGCCGCCTGCACCTCGGAGAGCTGCATGATGGTGCGGGTCAGTTCGCCCTCGAGCGCGCGACGGAAATTCAGATTCTGGAGGAAATCGGTCATCCCCAGATTGTTGCCGTCGAACAGCGCGTACCCCACCGTGCCGTTGCGCGGCAGGCCCTCGGAGGCGAGCGAGATGCGCGTCTTGTAGACGTCGTCGGACGGCACCGAAACGGTGCGGCCGCCTTCGCTCAGTTCGTAGGGGATTTTGTGTTCGGTCAAATACGAGACCACCTCGCCCGCCTCCGATTCATCGAGATCGGAGTACAGCTGCGAGTAGCTGACGTCTTTGACCCAGCCGACCACAAGAAAGATGCCGACCAGCGTTCCGGCGATTACTCCGAAGAGCATCATCACCTGGCTGGCGGTCATGCGGCCGACCATGGCCGAGAGGTTTTTGAAGAACTCCTTAATTGGCTCCATCGTCCGTCCTATGTCCTGTTAACGACCGTCCCTGGTCGCGTGGAATCGACGTTGGCGCCTAGACCGGCATGCGGATCAGCTCGGAATAGGCATCGACTAATTTATTCCTGATCTCGATCAGAAGCTCGGTGGCGACGCCCGCCTCCTCGGCTTTGACCATGACCTGGTGCAGCTCGACCGGCTCGCCGTCCAGGAAGGCCTGCTGGATATCGGCCGATTCCTGGTGCAGCTTGTTGACGCCGCCGATAAAATTGGAGAGCAGGTCGCCGAAGTTTTCTTCGGTTTTCGGCGTCGCCTGCTCGCTGCCGCCCCGCGACGGATTGAGTTGTTCGATCAGTCCCGGGACGAGGCGGTTGATGTTTCCGATCGGCTGCGACATCGTTACACCTTGAGATCGATGAGTTTACCCAGCGTGCGCGGGGCCGGATCCTCGGCCGCGTCACGGTTGTAGGCGGCGCCGAAGCGGCCACTGTCGGCAAAGCGGCTGAACAGGAGGTCGAGTGCGCTCCGCTCGGCATCGGTGAGATACTCGGCGTAGGAACCCGCCGGCGCCTTGACCGCGACATCCGATGACGCGGCGGAGGACTGCGGGTTGATGGTCAGGTCGGTGGCGACCTGCTCGGCCTGTTTCTGTTCGGCGGTTGCCGGCTGGGTGTCGCGCCGGGTGAGCTGCTGATACGACTGAATGGCAATGGGGTTAATCTTCATAACGTCCTGCCGTCCTCATTATATATCGAGAGCATCTTTTGCCATGTTTTTGGCGGTGGAGATCGCGACCGTGTTCGCCTCGTAGGCGCGCGAGGCCGCCATCATGTCGACCATCTCGTTCACGATTTCGACATCGGGCATCTTCACGTAGCCGTTTTCGTCGGCGTCGGGATGGCCGGGATCGTGCACGAGCCGGTAGCTGCCTTTCGGGGCTTCGACTTCTTTCATCTGGACATCGGGGATATCCTGGCTGCCGGAGACGGTCTTGATCGACGCCGGGATGTGACGGGTGTGGGTGCGTTCGAGGCGCACGCCGGCGTCGCGGACCATCCGGTGAAAGGCGGTGTCGGTCTTGTCTTCTTTCACGACCACCCGTTTGCGGCGGTACGGGCCGCCTTCGGGGGTTTCGGTCGTTTCGGCGTTGGCGATATTTTCGGCGGTCGCGTTCATCTTGGCGCGCTGCACCGACAGACCGCGCGAGGCGATTTCAATTGCTCCGAGTAATCCGGCCATGATTCAGGTACCCCTTACTTTCCCTGGATTGCCTGTTTGAGCGCCGCGAATTTCTTCTGGAGCAGGCGGGCCGCGATAGTATAGTGCAGCTCGTTCTGCGCCATCGTGGCGACTTCTTTGTCGATGTCGACTCCGTTCAGATCATCCGGTCCCGGTTTGGTCTCGTTGACTTTCGGGCCGCGTTCCTGACTGGCGCCGAGCGGGATGTGACCGGGCTGGGTGACGTAGCCGGCCAGATGGCTGCTTTCGCCGGAGAGGCGCGCGAACTCTTCCTGGAAATCGATGTCGCGCCCGCGGTAACCGGGGGTCGAGACATTGGCGATGTTGCTGCTGGTCAGCTTGTGGCGGAATGCGGACAGGTCGAGGTAGTTCTCGTACTTCGGCACGCCGACACTTTTGAACAGGAAATCTGAAATCTTCATCGAATCATCTCACACACATACTTCTTTCCGCCGGCCTGTATTGCAAGGGTCGTGCCAAAACTCTGAACAGAAAGAAAAGGCGATGTGTGATAAGCGGTTATGCGGAAAATCAAGATCCGGGAAGTGATGCGAGCGCAGTAGCGGCGGAAATTCTTTCCGAATGCGATGGGAAACGCTTACTCTTTCCGGTCGGCCCAGTAGAGTTGCGAGGTCGGTTCTTTCAGCGAAAGCTCCATGGTCAGGATGACGACGTCGACGCGGCGGTTGGCGGCGCGGTTTTCGATCGAGTTGTTGGGTCGGACCGGCCGGTATTCGCCGTAGCCGAGCGCCGAGATGCGATCGGGCGGGAAGCCGTGGTCGCGCACGAAATAGCGGACGACCTCGGTGGCGCGGGCGGCCGAGAGTTCCCAGTTGGACGGGAAGCGCGGGGTTTCGATCGGGCGGTCATCGGTGTGGCCCTCGATTCGGACGTGATTCGGCTTGTCCTTGATTTCGTCGAGGACGAGGTCGAGCACCTGGCGTGACTGGGGCTTGAGGTCGGCCGAGGCTTCGTCGAACAGGGCGCGGTCGACGATGTGAATGACGAGGCCGCGTTCGGTGATCTCGGTGTTGACGTCATCGAGCTTGCCGATCTGCTTGAAGCGCGACTCGATATGTGACTGGAGCATGCGCAGGTCGCCCAGCTTGAGCAGGCCGTGGCCCTTGGTGGACGGTTCCACGTTTTTGTTGTTGAGGACGCTCTCCCCGCCCTTCAGAATGCCGTGCAGCGCCTCGGCCATCTGACCGAACCGCTTGGCGTCGATCTGCGACATGGAGTACATCACGACAAAAAAGGCGAGCAGCAGCGTGATGAGATCGGCGTAGGTGAGCAGCCACCGATCGAGGTTCTCTTTGTCGTCGACTCTGCGTTGGAAGCGTCGCATTGGTCACCCCTCGTCGTAGAGACGTTGGATCGGTGCGATAAAGGCGAGCAGGCGGGTGCGGATATAGCGCGGGTTCTCGCCGGACTGGAGGGCGATGATGCCTTCCATGATCAGCTCCAGGTGAGCGATTTCCTCCTCGTGGCGCATGCGGAGTTTGTCCGAGACCGGGAGGAAAAACAGGTTGGCGAGGCCGACGCCCCAGAGGGTGGCGATGAAGGCGGCGGCGATATGGCCGGCCATCTTGCTGGCGTCGGAGGTGTTGCCCAGGGTGTGGACCAGCCCGAGGACGGTACCGAGGATGCCCATGGTCGGGGCGTAGCCGCCGGCTTTTTGGAAGAAGGTGATGCCGCGTTTGTGGCGTTCCTCGGTGTAGGCGATTTCGGTCTCGAGGATTTCGCGCAGGTTGTCCGATTCGGTGCCGTCGATAACGAGCCGCACGGCTTTTCGGAAGAACGGATTGCTTATTTTCTTGAGGTCGTTCTCGAGTCCGAGAATGCCTTCGCGGCGGGCTTTTTCGGCCAGCCTGACGATGCGCTCGATCGTATCGCCAAACGGGTGCGACCGTCCACCGAAGGCGACCCGAAGGAAGTGCGGGATATGGAGGACGGTGTCGGTGGAGGTTGTGATGGTGGTTGCGCCGAGGGTGCCCCCTACCACGATGAGGATTGGCGCGGTCAGGAAGATCGCGTCGAAGTTGCCGCCCTCCATCACGTAGGAGCCGCCGACGGCTCCGAACGCGATGATCAGGCCTATCATTGTAGCCAGATCCATATGTTTTTGTCACCCAATAGGCTGTGTCTTCAGCAGCACAAACCGGGGAAGATCCCCGCTAATAGTGAGAGTATCGGCAGATGGGTGGATTAGTGGAGGGGCGCAGGGGCGGCAAAAGGCCGTCCCTGCGGGGCTTACGAAATCTGTTCAGGAATCGGACAGGCCGCTGTATTCGGCCAGCTTGTTGCGGATGGTCCGGGCGGAGATGCCGAGCGCCTCGGCGGCCTTGGTCTTGTTGCCGTTGTACTTCTCGAGGGTCTTGAGGATCAGGTACTTGCTGCCCTCCTCGAGCTTCATCGGCACTTTCAGACCGGGCAGGTCCTCCCCCATCTTGCCGAGGGCCAGTTCGGTCGGGAAATCGTCCTCGGTGAGCATCTCGTTGTTGCCGGTGACGACCGCCCGCTCGATATAGTTCTCCAGCTCGCGGACGTTGCCGGGCCAGTGATAGTGCATGAGCAGGCGCATGGCGCCCGGATC
>CAYPYM010000064.1:0-9670 GCA_964414435.1 uncultured Ignavibacteriales bacterium
CTGCTGGTGTGGCAACTCTACCGAACCGAGCGCGATCTCTCGCTGCTGAACTGCCTAGTGACCGGGGTGCTGCTCGGGCTGGCCGGGCTGGCGCGACCGAACATCCTCCTGCTCGGTCCGGCGCTTTTGATATGGATACTCGTGATCGTGCGGCCGAGACTCGGGCTGCGCGGCGCGATCGTTCGGTATGTGGTGATCGGGGTAGCGGCGGTCGTGGTGGTAGCACCGGTGACGATCCGCAATGCCGTGGTCGGGAGAGACTCGGTACTGATTGCGTGGCAGGGCGGTTTCAACTTCTTCCTCGGCAACAACGGCCAGGCCTCGGGCTGGTCGGCGACGGCGCCGGGAATCGATGCGAGCTGGCAGGGCGGGTACGAACAGTCGATTGCGATAGCGGAACAGGCGGCCGGACATCGGCTGAAAAAGAGCGAGGTTTCGGACTATTGGTACGATCGCACCTGGAAGGAGATCGCCGCGGCGCCGGGGCATTTCTTCGCGCTCGAGTTCAAGAAGCTGCGGCTGTTCCTGAACGGCTACGAGATCCCCAACAATCAGGACATCTATGTCGTCCGCGAGTATGCCTCGATCATCAAACCGCTGCTCTGGACGCGAGGGATCTATTTCCCTTACGGACTGCTCGCGCCGCTGGCCGTGATCGGGTTCATCCTGTCGTTGCGGCAATGGCGCAAGTATCTCCTCGTGTACCTGGCGCTCGGTTCGTATGTCGTGTCGCTCCTGCTGTTTTTTGTCTGCGCCCGGTATCGTCAGCCGCTGATACCGCTCATGTTGCTGCTGGCGATGTACGCCGTGTTCGAGGTTGTCGGGATGGTGCGGAAGCGCAACTATCCCACGGCGGCGCTTCTGCTGGTCGTGTTCGTCCTGCTGGCAGTCGAGAGCAATCACGACATGCTGCATCTGAATCCGAAGCGGGTGGCGGCGGAGAATCATGTGATGTTCGGCAACGCCTACCGTGAGCGGCATGATATTCCCAGGGCGACGGCCGAGTATCGGGCGGCCCTGAGTGCCGACCCGACCTATGCCCTGGCCGACAACAATCTCGGCATGATCTTCGCCGAGCGGGGCAACCGTCGTGAAGCGGAGGCGCATTTCCGCAACGCGATCGCCAACGATCCGCAAACCGCTGAGACATACTACAATTTCGCCACGCTCCTGCTGGAGGAGGGCCACAAGGGGCAGGCGATACAGGTCCTGCTGCAGGGCGAGAAGCTTCATCCCTACGACGACTATATGGCGCTCAAGCTGGGGATGACCTATTTCGAGGCGGGGCAGCTGGAGGAAGCACAGCGGGAGATTCAGCGGAGTCTCAGTTTGAATCCGAGCAATACGCTGGCGCGCAACATGGCGACCCAGGTGAAGATCGCGCTCGACTCGGCGCGGACGGCGCCGAAGAGGACGTTACACCGCTAGCTCTTTTTCCGACGCGGCCAGAGCACCATAAAGAGTCCCCCGGCAAACAAAAAGACCCCGAGTCCGGACTGGGCGAGATCGTTCCAGCGCGGTTCGGGCTGGATAGTGTTGTCGGTCGGGTCGAGCGGGTTGTAGAAGACGGTCACGGTCGTGCCGGGTTTGAGGGAGGCGACCTCTTTCTGCGCCACTTCGAGCGTGCGGCGGCGGTTGCCGAAAAACGGCACGTGGCGGTCCGAGGTGCCGGTGTAGGTCACGCTGTCGATCACGAATCGGTAGTCGACTTCGGGGGCGTAGGAGTCCTCGCCGGTCACAGTCGATTTCGTAACGACACCAGACACAGCGGGCCACTCCCGTTTGGCGTAGGCGGTCGCGACCCGGGTCGAGGCAAACTCGGCCAACCAGACACCGCCCACCATCGCGACGACACCGATCAGGGCGACGACCGCGGGGGCGGCCGGGAATCGCCGGCGCGGGACGGCGTAGCGCAAGGCGGCGGTTGCCGCTCCGACGGTGGCGAGTGTGATGAGAAGCACCTGGTTCATGGGTATGCCGTATTTTTCTCCGGAACGGTTCAATGTACGGTCGGCCCGAGCCGACTTCAAGCATTGAATCGGAACGAGCGTTGCGGGTACGTTCAAAAGAACACCCCCTGAGCAGTCTCAGGGGGTTTGAAAATTGGATAGGTCCGTTCGGAAAGTGACCCGCTACCGAATTCGCGAAATGCGGCGGACCTGTTCCTCCACCATGCCCTCAGGCCCGGCGGACGCTTTCCTGTCTTCAATATCGCTTCGGGACAGATTTTGTCAACGCCTAATTGCATCCGGGAGGCGGTCGAGCCACCAGATTTCGGCGAGATGGTCGGCGGTCTCCTTCCCCACCAGGTACTCGACCACGGCCAGGGAGAAGGGCAGGGCCGCGCCCGGTCCCTGGCCGGTGATAAGGTTGCCGTCGACGGTGACCAGTTCGCCGGTGACGGTCGCGCCGCCGACCCGGAGTTTTTCATCGAAGGTCGGCCAACCGGTGGCGCGGTGGTCCCGGAGAATCCCGGCGGCCTCGCCCAGGACGTAGCCGGCCGAGGCGCACAGAGCCGCAACCAGGCGGCTGTCGGCGTAGTGCTCGCGGACCAGAGCGACAACCTCGGTTGAGGCGGCAAGGGAAGCGGCGTTCTTCTGGCCGCCGGGCAGGACGATGGCGTCGAAGATGTGGTCGACATCCTCGATCGTCGTTTGGGCGGTGAGGGTGTTGCCATAGGCACAGCGGATCGTGGTCGAGGTGAGTCCGGCAACCGTGAGCTTCACCCCCGCGCGCGTGAGTATGTCGATCGGCGTGACGGCTTCGATATCCTCGCAGCCGTCGGACAGCACGATCAGGGCCGAGGTAGTCATGCGAACTCCTTCCCTGTTCGGGGATCGAGAAAGGCGATTTTCGATTGTTCCTAGAACGGGCGGAAGGGTGCTTCGGTTCAGTTCACGGCGGTGCTGTCGGCCGGCGAGGTTTCGGTCGTGTCGGCGGGGGGCGGCGAGCAGAGCATGGTGATTGCCTGTCGCATCGGTTCGGGGGGATCCAGGCGCTCGACCGGGAGGGCCTCGTTCATGCGCGTGCAGAGGGTCATGGCGGAGGCGGTATCGCCCATGCTCAGATCGGCCTGGATCAGATTGAGGAAGACCGAGTAATACTGGGGCATGTTGGAGAGGTCGGTTCGCGAGAGCGGCACGGACGGGTCGTTCAGGCCGCGGAAGCGGTATTTTTCGAGCAGGTTGCGAGTCATGAGGGCTCGATCCACGGGGGGATTATCGAGCGGCAGGAACTGCCAGACGAGTCCCTCGGAGCGCAGGTGCGGCTGCAGATAGGACATGCCGCCGATGTTGACACTTGTGGTGAAGAAGATCGGGCGATACCAGTCGTTGTGTACGATCATGTCGATCAGGACACGATCCTGCGGCATGAGGAAACCGTGGTTGGCCGACGGACGGACGTCGAGGGTGATAGAATCGGGAATGGAAGTGGTATCGAGCACGGCGGCGTAGCGCAAGCCGGCGTCGCCCCGGGGAATGACGATGGTCGTGTCGGGCCAGGCCGTGAGGTGCCGGAGACTGTCGGAATCGTAGGTGATGGGCAGCGAGGGGTCGTAGGTTTTCATCTGGTCGACATACCAGCCGGTGTTGAGCAACGCCAGGTTGAGGACGGTGACATCGCGACGGATGTCCGCCACCTGCTGGAGGTACCAGAGGGGGAAGGTGTCGTTGTCGCCCTGGGTGAACAGCACGGCACGTTCGGGCAGGCCGATCAGGAGATTGACGCCGTAATCGACAGCGGTGTAGTTGGCGGAATTGTCGAGCTTGTGGTAGTTGCGGTACAGCTGGTTCACGGGGATCAGCATGAGCAGGACAACCACCACGATTCCGGCAACGTCGCTCCAGGGCCGTTTGAGCCGGGTGACCCAGGCCATGAGGGAGCCGGCGCCGTAGGCCATGAGGATGGCAAAGATGACCATCGACGGCAGGTAGTGACGCCAGAGCGAGCGGAAGTAATTCGCCGGGATATTGAAGTAGATGATCGCGCCGACACTCGACAGGAGAAACAGCACGAGCATTCCGATGCCGAGCCGGGGGTTGCGTTTCAGGAGCACGACCAGTCCGAGGATGCCGAGGGCGAGCGAGACGAGGCCGACTCCGACATAGAACGTGCCGTGGGTGGCGAAGTTGGCGGCGAATCCGTTGACCCAGTCCATGGTCTGGTCGCTCCAGATGTTGCTGTTGCGCGGCAGGAGATTTACGAGGAAGCCGCCGCCCATCTGCTTGAGCGACACGTAGTCCCAGAAGCGGGTGAAGTTGTTCGGGTTGCCGAAATTAATGTAGGGGTTCAAGCCGGCCATCGGGATGATCAGGAGATGGAAGGCAAACCCGAGGATCAGGCCGGCCCAGCCGGCGAGCCACGAGCGGGCCGATTTGAAGACCGCCGGGTGGCGCAGGAACAGCCAGACCAGCAGGCCGGGGAGCAGCAGGAGGTTGGTCCGGTGAATCGAGACATCGAGACCGAAGAGCAACGTCGTTACAAACAGCCAGCGATCGGCCCCGGCCTCTTCGGCATCGTTCCACCATCGAAGCATGGCCCAGACGATGATCGCGGTCATCAGCGGCGTAAAGACGTACTCGGTGTAGATGGAGGCGTATTTCCAGAGTGTCTGCCCCCAGGCAAAGCCGAGTGCGGCCAGCATTATGGCGCTCAACACCACCGGACCGGAGCCCCGGCGCAGACGGACCGAGCCGAGTTTCTCGCCGGTGAGGATGTACATCGCGGCATGGCCGACAAAGACCACGAGCAGGGCGGCGATGATACCGGCGAAGTAGTTAAGGGAGCGGACTGCGGAGAGGCCGATCGGGAGCTTAATCACCAGCCAGCCGAGGATAGTCGGAATCACGGCTCCGGGTGGAGCTTCCACGCCGAGGCAGTTTGCGGCCACGACCAGTGAGCCGGAGTTCCACCAGGAGATTGTCGGATAGGTGGTCAGCCAGTATACGATGAGGGCGGCGGCGCCGGTGAGGCCGCTGAGGAGCAGCACGGTGCCGACGGAGATACCCTGTCGGGCGGTTATGATCAGATCCGATTTCTGCTGCAAGCGACGAGTCTTTCCGATCCTTGAGGTTCATTTGTCGGGGGAATCGGTTAATCCTGCCTTCACCCTCGCAACCGTTCATCGGGGCCGCGACTGAAAATCGGCCGTTGGGTGCAGGATGTCGTTCCGGGACTACCGGGTCAAGTTTTAATATCCCTCGCTGTTAGGGTTATCGGCGAGGAAACACAAAAAAACACCCCTCGGCGCCATACACCGAGGGGGGTTCCGAAACTTGATAGGAATGTTGGGAAGTTGCCCACTACGTCTGTCGCACCTCACGACGGGGTCGGGTTCCATCCCCGGTACCCCTGGAGTGGGGCTTCCAAACGTAGTATGGCGCGACGGGTGTCAATTGTCAAGTGAAAAGTGGATTCAAAGACCCATCGGTTCCTCGTAAGCATCCCGGCGGCCGGTGATCCCGTTGCGGTCCCGCACCTTACGACAGCGGCTCAATCGCGCAGCCGAATTCCTCGGATCCGACGGTCTCCGAGGATGCCCCAGACAAAGGAGGCGCCCCCGGTGAGCGTGGTGATCTTGCCGGTGTCGGCGTCGGCTCCGAGTCGATAATACCGTTCGAGATCCGAGCGGGTCACGGTCAGTTCGGTGTTGACGGGGCGGATCGCATCGCCGGAGACTTCGTAGCGGAACACGGTCCCGTTGTTGGTTTGGAATTGTTCGCCGGCGTGCGCAATGATGCGCTGCCAGACTTCGTTGAAATCCTCGGACATTATTTCCCCCTTCAGATCGTGAGACCGGCTCAAGGCGAGAATCGGGCCCCCGTTGGCAGCGTCTCATCGGACTGGGTATGTTGGAGCGGCACAAGCCTCGTTGTTTTCAACGGCAGTTAACGGATGTTTTATGTGGCTGGCAATCACTTTTTTTCTGGTGTCGGGCGAAGCTCTCCCCTATCTGAAATGAGGACCGTTTGACACCGCATGCACTGTGTTACCTGAGGAGGACACTATGGTCGGCAAGGCAGCCTATGTTTCGTTTCTGGGAGCGATCGTGGTAGTCGTATCGATTCTCGCGCTTCGCTTCGGTTGGCCGATGGGGCCGGTTGTACTCGTGCTGGGGGCTCTCCCGCTGGGCGGGATCGTTCTCGGCAGCCGCTCGATCAAAGCGGCCGTGCCCGACCTCGTGTTCGGGGCGATCGATACCGGCCTGCTGGCGGTCCCGGCGCTGCTGGCGGGAATGCGGTGGGGCGTGGCGGGCGCGATCGCGGGCGGGGTGGTCGGCGACGCCGTCACCGACAGCATCGCGGGCTTCTTCGAAGGGGGCATTGCCCAGTGGCTGCGCCGCCGTGGAATCGACGAGTCGCGTGACCCGTTGACTACTTCCCTGGGCAAAATGGCCGGTTGTCTGCTGGGGGCGGGGGTGGTTTTATCGATCGCCCTGGTGTTTGGCGTGAGTCTGGAGGCGGTCACCGGATAGCTATAGTTCGTTATATGCCAGCGACTTACCTTATTTCGCGGGGTATCTCACAGAAACTCGCTCACTCCGCCGGCGGCCCGGCGGCCCGATTTTCCTTGACAGCTCCTGTCAGGCGACGTAGTTTTGGTATACCGTAAAAAGGGGAATCCCTATTTTTTGCAGGCAGGGTTGTTCATGCGAAAGACAGACTTGGTGTCTTATCTCCAGATGCATATTCTCAAACTTGGCACGTTTGAGTCGAAGGGACCGGTTGCCCTGACAGCACCGCGTTCCAAGGCGGACGGAAAGACGCCGACGCGATTGAGCGTCAGTCATCATCCTACACTCATTGCCCGTACCGGACGCGCGCCGCTGACCGAATAGAGTCAGTCGGCAACGGCGGTACGGCGACACCATCGTTAACATCAGGACGAAAAGTTGTGAGTGGCTTGGCAGGGGCCGGACGGTGACGTGTGTTCGGGAGGCGGCGCGAATAAGTCGACCCGGGTGACGAACCGCGAGGCGGTTGTCGGCGTTACAGGAGTAAACCTGAAAGGAGGTGAGTCCTGTGAAAGCCGGAATCATTTTCACGGGGACCGGGCCTATCCTGATCCTGACTTCGTACCCCTCCCTGAGCGATCCTTCCCTCGCCGCTAAACTCCGTGAGAAGGGCATCGAACGGTATCTTGCCTACGAGCTGCCGGTCGAGCAGGTCAAGGAGGTTTACGGTTCGCATTTCGAGACGGTCGTAAACGACGTCCAGCAGAAGGACGATTTGCGAGTCCTCGATTACAACGGGCATCACGTATTTCTCAATTTCGATTTACGGGGGCTGAGCCAGCCGGAGCTGGTTGGCTGAGCCGGCGAACGAGCGGCGGTCGGGCGGTGAGACGCGATGTCCCGTCCCGTCGCCGCACGCTCGAGCGGCCGTGAATTCTGATCTTGTACCTTGACACTCCCCTATCCACCCGCTATAGTAATCAACAGAAGATCACAGGTGCACCCTGTCTAATTTTTCCCAGGACTTGAGCCCTCAGTCATTTCTTGCAGAAAATCGGAACAGACGCCGTGCCGGCGCAATTGTGCGCAAGAACCGTGGGCATCTTCCGGTTTGGGGTTCCCCCGTCGGGCCGCAACCGCAGATACCCCGAAGGAGAACCAGACCATGAACATCTACGTCGGAAACCTTTCCTACGATACTACCGAAGACGACCTGCGAACGGCCTTCGCGCAATACGGCGAAGTCGCCTCGGTCAACGTCATCAAGGACCGGATCAGCGGCGAATCCCGCGGTTTCGCGTTCGTTGAGATGCCGACCAAATCCGAGGGGATCGACGCCCTCTCCGGTCTCAACGGGACCGAACTGAAGGGCCGCACGCTCAACGTGAACGAGGCCCGTCCCAAGACTGAACGGGGCGGCGGCGGTGGCGGCGGTTATCGCGGCGGTAAGGGCGGCGGACACCGCGGCGGCGGCGGTCACGGCGGATTCCGCGGCGGCTACTGAGCGGTTCCTCACCGCAGAATTACGGGACCGGCTTTCTGGGCCGGTCCTTTTTTTGGCCCGGGCCTTTCCGCAACCCCCACCGCCGACGAAGAAAAGGTTGACGTCATAGACCGAAGACGCTATCTTTAAGCAAACAGTACACGCCGACCACTTCTCCCGTTTCATTCTGGAAGGAGTGTTTCATGACACGTTTGCTCTATCTGATGCTGGCTCTGTTCGCACTGGCGTCGCCGATTGCGGCGCAGGATACCTGCTTGGCCGACGCGGATGTCAACGGCGACGGGCTTCCGCTCGAGGTCGCCGACTACATCATGGCGGTTCGGTACCTGTCGGGCGACACGACGATCAGTGTCGAGCCGTACCACCTCGATCTCAACGGCGACTGTGTAGTTGACGCCGGGGATCTCGAGTTACTCAACTGCTACTTCATCTGGGGGCTTACCTGTTTCGACGTCTTCCCCGTGCCGACCTGCTGCAATCCGTCGGTCGTGACCGGGGCCTGCTGCCTGGGCAGCGACTCCTGTTCGCAGCGCAGCGCCGATAACTGCGCGGCGATGGGCGGAACGTATCTGGGCGACGGGACGGTCTGCGCAGCCGGAGCCTGTGGCTGCTGTGAGCTCCGGGGTGATGTCGATCACTCGGGGGGGATCAATATCAGCGACGTGACCTATTTCGTCGTGTATCTCTTCGTGGGCGGCCCGGAGCCGCCGTGCATGGAGGAAGCCGATGTCAACGCCGACGGCGATGTCAATATCGCCGATCTGACCGGCGGGCTGATCCCGTTCGTGTTCGGCGGCGGATTCGACATTCCGCCGTGCGGCGCGGTGGCCTTCCCGTCCATCGGGGTATACCAGTTTGAAGAGTACGGCGACGATCCCTCGCAGGGGACGATCGACACGCTCACGCTTCTGTTCGGCGGTTCCAATGGCAGCTACAACATAATCGGTAGTTTTGGCGGCGGGACGCCTGAGGATTCAGTGATCGGCGGGGCGACGAGCGACGGCACGATGGGGCTGCACAACCTGAGGCCGTTGATCGATGCCGGTTTCACGACCCAGCTCACCTTCAGTGGCGGGGTGTGGACCGGGCCGATCGAGCATAACACGATCGCCGGGCCGCGGTACGGGACGGTGATTATGCGGAAATTGTAGGGGCGACGACACAGTTCGTAATGAGAGGGCCGGTTCTGCCGGCCCTTTTCATTTGGTGATCGTGATTTCGTAGCCGTCGCGGAAAGTGTGGCGGCCGTAGGAGCGGCCGTCGACAAAGACCTCGGCGACGCCTTCGTCGTAGTTGTCGAAGTCGGCGCAGCCGTCGTTGCCGGCGGTGGCCTCGGCCTCGGACATGCCGCGGGTGGCGCCGGTGAAGGCGAGGCGGACGCGGCAGTGGCCCTGCGGTTCGCCGCTACGGCTGATGACTCGGACGGTGAATGATGGCATGGTTTACTCCCTGCGAGGATGTTTCAACTCCGTGCTTCAACCCTGACCGTCGGAAACGACGTTGCTCGTGCCCATGACGGTCGACCGGGCCGGCAAATTTCTACGCCGGCCATCTATCACTACATGCGTTGTTCTCGTGCGCCCGGTTCCCTATCCCCTTGCCTCTCCCCTGCGCTCCAGACGAAATCTAGTGGGAGTTCTTGTAGGCCTCTAACACTTCCAGCACGGTGTCGATGTCGACGATCTGCGCCACCGCCGAGCCCGGCTGGACGT
>CAYPYM010000065.1:0-9667 GCA_964414435.1 uncultured Ignavibacteriales bacterium
GATTTAACAGGCGGATCAGTTGTCGGTGAAAATCACGGTGAGCGTGCCGTTGCGGTAACGGCCGACGAGGTCGGAGTCGACTTGATCCAGGGGGCCGGAATGCGGAGTTACCCGTACGGAGATTTCCGGTTGATCGGGCGCGGTCAGGTGGATGACCGCGTGCGATGATTCCGGCAGGCGCAACAGCCAGGCGGCCGAATTGGACGCCCGGTCGGTTCCGGTCGCAGTCGGTGCCATCAGGCCCATCGGCTCGATCACAGTCGCCACGACATTGATCGAGGCCGAGGCGCCGGGCCGGCAGACACAGTCGGAAGCCGCGCCGGTAGTGAGGGGCAGGGCGAGCAGGGCGCAGAGACCGAGAAATGCAGGAACCGGTTTTACCATGACAGCATCCGATGAGACCTTGTGGGTACATCATCAAGATACTGCCAACCCCGAAATTGTCAATGCCGGCTTTGTCCGGGAGGCCGCACCCGGCGGGTGTCCTTTTCACCCCCCGGCGCGACGCTGTCTCCCGATTACCGTCAATTGCCGGTCAGCGTCACCGTCAACGTCACCTGCCCCGTATACGAACCGCCGGTCTGTGAAACGGTCGGCGTGACCTGGCCACCGATCCAGACAGTCAAAATGCCGCCCCCGCCGATATTACCCAGCCCGGTAATGAGCGGGTTGACAATCGCCAGCGGAGCGGTCTGGTCGCCCGTGCCGTCATCGAATGACGCGTCGGTGGCGGTGAACACGATATCCATGGCATCGCCGGCGGTGGTCCGCAGCGAGTCAGGCAGCGTGAAGGCCAGCGATACCTCGGCGGCGGGCATGCCGGTGATTGTGAATTCTCCGGCCAGACCGACATCGGCCTTGTCGACCGCAACGGGCGTACCCGGTGTGACGTTGCCGAAATTCAGGTCGTTGGTGCCGGTAACGGTGAGGGCGGAAAGGACGGTTGCGATAGCCTGGACCGTAGCGGATTCCTGCGCCTGCACTGGTGACAGCGGCGCCGCCAGGCAGACGAGGGCCATAACGGCGGCCAATGATGTTCTCTTGAGCATAGCATCATCCCCGTTTCAAACGTGTTGGTTCACTGAAACACTGTTTCAGCAAGGGTGATGCCGTACCCGCAGGGGTAGTTTAACCTGTTGCGACAAAACCGATTATATGCCGTCGGACGTGCGGGGGAGGGGCTACACGGGGGAGTTTGCCCCATACTCTGAAGAACCGATCAGGGCCTGGCCGTATCCCGGTCCGCTCTGCACTTGCTATTTGATTGTGACGGGTGTTATTTGACCGGAAATCGCTGATTATAGAACGGCCACTCATCGCATCGAGTAGAACCAATGTCCGCCCGGGAATTGCTGCACATTCCGAATCTTCTCAGTCTGTCGCGGGTCGCCCTCACCCCGTTGATCGGGTACTTCCTCTGGAAAGGGGATGACCGATCCACCATCATCTGCCTGATCCTGCTGGTGATCGCGGGCATTACCGATGGTCTCGACGGCTACTTTGCCCGTCGGCTGGGGGAAATCAGCGACCTGGGCAAGATGCTCGATCCGACCGCCGACAAACTCATGGCGGCGGTGCTGGTCGTGCTGCTCATCCTGTACCGCGGCTTTCCGGTCTGGCTGGCGGTGGTCGTGGTCGGCCGAGATCTGCTGATCCTGCTGGCGGCCATGCTGCTGCTGCGGGGGGAGAAGGTTGTGATCGGTTCGAACCTCACCGGCAAGTACACCTTTTCGGCCATCGCCGTGCTGCTGGCCAGCTACGTGATCCGGTTCGATATCGGGATTCAGACCGCGACCTGGATCGTGGTCGTGCTCATCGCCTTCTCGCTCGTGCTCTACGCCCGCGTCTTCGCCCGGGTGCGCCGGGGCGAACCGGCGCCGGTCTTCCACGACCGCACGGCGTACCGGATCCTCCGCACCGCCGCCACCACGGCCTACGCGGCGTTCTTCATCTACAATCTCGTTGTTACCTATCTGATCTGAATAGCATGCGTCGCGGAGATGCGGCTGCTTCGCCTGTCCCTTGAAGACTCGGGACAGGCTCGCAATGACGTCGGGAAGGTTCCGAGGAAGCGCGGGAAACTCAGGGCGCCAGCAGACCCTCGACCCGCTCGTGGAACTCGTCATAGAAGTTGCGACCGTTCTCCGAGGTCGACCAGCCGACATCGTGCGCCAGCCGCGCCATCGCTTCAAGGTATTCGTAGCGGACCCGGAGCTCGGACAGTTCGGTGTCGCGGGCGTGACGGTATGCCTCGAGCATCACGGTGATATCGCACTTGCCGCCCTCGTAATCCTGAGTGACCAGCTTCATTGCTTCGATCGCAAGCGCCTTGGAGCGGTCCAAGCGCGGCACGGCGGCGATACGTGTCGCCATCTCACCGACCTCACGATGAATCGTTCCCATGAGGGCGAGACGGCGGTTGTCCCGCTCGAACTCGGTTTCGTTGAGCCGCGCTTTCAGCCGGGCACGTTCGCTTCGGCGGGTGCCGCCGTTGTAGAGCGGAAGGTTGAGCCGGCCGAACACCGACCAGGTACCGGCACGTTCATCGATTATGCCCGTGTCGTCGAGTTCGTCGGCGAGATTGAAGCGGGCGCGAAGGCTGAGCGACGGAATATACCCGGCGCGATTGCGCGCCATCTCGGCGTTGGCCAGGTCGATCCGGGCGTTGTAGGCGAGAAGGTCGGGGCTGCCCGTGGAACCGAGCGCGGCCAGACGATTTTCGAACTGCAAACGGCGGGCCGGCTTCACCGCCAGCGGCGACAGGCGGTCGTAGTCCATCATCAGCTGCGCGGCGAACGCCGGCGTGTCGACCAGGATCATCGGCTGGTCGAGCGGAAGATTAAACAGCACGTTCAGGGTTGTGGCCGATACGCTGAGCCGGTTGCGCGCCCGGAGAATGCGGTCGATCGCCACCTGCCGTTCGTTTTGCCAGCGATACATATCCGCCTCACCGGTGTTCTCCAGATGATAACGGGCGGCGGCCAGCTCCAGGGTGCGTTCGACCACCTCCTGATACCGGTGTTCGATATCGAGTTTTTCCTGCGCCCAGAGATGATCGAGATAGGCCGAATGAACCGCCAGTTCCAGATCGAGCCGGGCCTGCCGCTGGTCGATCCGAGCGAGATCGGTCTTCTTCCGGGCAGCCTTGATTGCGCGCAGCGTCTCCACCGACAGGATCGACTGGTCGAGCGTTACCCCGGCGCGGTACTGGTCATTGGCGATTGGTTCGAGCGTGTTGTGGCGGGTGTTGTCGTCGACATACCCCGCGCTGGCGTCGATCCCGACCTGCGGCCGGTACCCCGCCGACACCTCGCCGGCCGCCGCGGCCGCCTGATCGATGCGATCGAAGGTCGCGAGGAAGCCGGGATTGCCCTGCGTGGCCCGCAGGACGGCATCGAGGATTGAATACCGTTCGGCCGTCTCCGGCACCCGCTCCGCGTACAACTCGGCCGAGATGAGGGCCTCGGCCGGGACATCGATATTACACGCGGCGGCGGTGCCCTCGTTGATAGCCAGCGACGATCCGCCGCGATAAGCGACCGGCAGATCGGACGGTTTCTCGCCGCGCGCGATGCGCAGCGCCTTGTCCGCCTGGAAGCGTGCCTCCGAGGACACCCCGAAAGCATAATTGGTGGCGAAGGCGCCACGTGCGGTCAGGAACCGTCCCTCCCAAGTGAACGACGGCAGCTTGCGCCCTTTCAGCATCAGCAGGAACTGGTCGATCTGGGTGACATCGAGCGCCCACAGCGGACCGAGATAAACCGCATCGACCGAATCCTGCAGCGCCCCGAGCGCTTTGAAATAGGCATAGGTACCGTATTTGTTGTGTCCCTCGGCGGTGAAGACGTCGATGCCGAGCTGGCGCCCGGCCTCCCGGATGCGGCTCATGATACTGTCGCGCTCGGCCTCGTTGTTCGGGAAAAACAGCACCCCGAGTCGCTTGACCGGCATGAGGCGGGCCAGCATGGCGATATCGTCTTCGATTTTGCCCGGCATGTACTGGACTGTCAGGTTCGGTACGACCGGGTTTCCCTTGGCGTCGACCAGGCTGTCGGCCAGCGGGTCGATCTGGCGCATGCCGATAATCGGTTTGGTGTAACCGGCCGCGAGCAGGTCCTGGACCACCCACGGTCCGATCGCGACCATCATGTCAACCGTCTTGACCCCGGCGAGCTGGGCGGCGTCGATCCGGCAACTGTCGCGATGCCACGAGGCGGACCGGTAGCCCTCGGGCACGAACACGAATTCGGTGTCGTCCGGGGCAATCGCGTCGAGCTGCCGCTTGAATTCATCGCGGAGGATATTGTTCATCGCTCCTTCACCGGCCTCGAAATAGCCGAGCCGGATCTGGGTCGGGGCTTTATCGGCGGCGAATGCTGTGGCGGCGAAGAAGAACAGGGCGGTAATGCAGGAAGCAACACAAATGAGCGTACGGTTCATAATGCCTTTGTACTCCCGTTTAACGGAAAAGACGTTCGTCACGGGAAAATAGGCAATGGGATGGGGCGATTAAAGCGGTTTTTTCGGCGATCAGATCGAGAGGATTTCGGCCACCAGATCGGAGAGCTGGCTCGCCCGGTACGGCTTTTCCAAAAAGCGCGTGCCCGGTTTGAGATGGTCGGGCAGCTTGAGCGTCGCCAGGCTGTGGCCGCTGGAGATAATACACGGTATCGACGGCGACACGTCGCGCAGCCGCGCCAGCACCTCCTCGCCGGGGTAGTCGTCGAGCGTGAGATCGAGCAGGACGAGGTCGATATCGGACGGGGTCTGTGCAAAGCGCTCGAGCCCCGTCCGGCCCGATTCGGCCAGTTCGACTTCGTAGCCGGCCCGCGTGAGAATGCGCTCGGCGAGATCGCGGATCATCTGCTCATCATCAACAACAAGAATCTTCATCGGTGCTGAAGCCCTCTTTGACCAGAACGTTTCGTTTCCCTCTCCGGATTGACAGCAGATACCCCTGTTGTCCTGTATCGGCTCAACCGGCTTACGGGCTTAGAAATAATGGCTTCGGGCTACGCCGTCAACCGGTGGCCGATCGAAACTGCCGCGAGATGTCAGGGGCGTCCCGACACGGCCTGTCAAAAGTAGCGGCGGCCACGGTATTTCCGCAGCCGCCGTCGGAAAAGAGCGTTGTCGGCCATGCCGCCGTTCAGCGGCAGGGCGGCGGGGGAGGTCCGTCCTGGAAAATATAACGGACGAGATAGGTCAGGTCGGCAACGTTGGGAAATCCCCCGGAGCCGTCCACGTCGAGTACCTCGGGGCAGGGATGCTCGTTATACCCCCAGCCGTTCTGAAACAGCCCCACAACAAAGCACCCCAGGTCGGCCACGGTGATCTGGCCGTCGAGATCGCAATCCCCTCGCAGCGTGCAGCAAGTGCAGCCGGGGGGACGGGGCACGAGATTGTGGCAACACCAATCCACGGCCGATTGAGTGCTTGCCGCAAAGTCGGCGTAACCGTCCTTGCCGGTTATCAGCGCCGTATACACGATCAGGGTCTCGCCGACATTGACGGTATAACCGGCATCGTATGTCATGACCGTGTGCAGGTCTACGTACTGCGAGTCGGGGCTCGTTGATGAATACGTCGAGTAGCCGGGCTGCTGCATCTTCGCGTACAACTGGCCCGGGTCAAACCCGTAGGTATTACCGTAGACATAGGTGGCGTTGTCGGCGGTGTACGCTCCGTAAGCGTCATCGAGCTTTGTCCAGACCATCCCTTTGACGAACTGCTTGACGAACATAACCCCGGCATATCGCCGGTCGCTATCCTGACAGGCCGTCGTGTCGTCCTGGTGATACTCGGCGCCGAACTGGTAGATGCCCGGGCCGAGTCCGGAGCCGTTGCGATTTGACATCGAATCGGACGGTACATCCCAGTCGACCGCTTCGCCGATCGTCACGCCGCCGTGGGCCAGACCGTCGCCCGACCAGACCCGCAGTTGCTGAATGATGAAATGGCAGTAGGCCGGATCGGTCGGCGCGTACCAGGTCTTCTCGAGTACGAGCGAGGTATCCCGCGCGAGCACGGTCGTTGTGTACGATTGATAGCCGGGGCCGTCGACCACGCTGTTGCAGTCGGTCGGCCAGAATCCGACAGGCGAATTGAAATTATTGCCGAAGATCGACCAATTCATCACCGTATCCGTCCCATCGACCCAGCCGACCACCGGAGAGCCGTCGTACAGGTAGACGTCGGCGGTCGTATCGCAGTCGCCCGAGTTGACATAGTCCATGTTCACGCGACCTTTGCCCTGACCGCCCTCCGCTGCATACTGGTCCACGAGCAGGCTCAGGCAGGTGGTCGAGACCGTGTCGGGCCAGCACTCGCTATTCTCGGGCGTCAGCCACGCCACGACTTCAAGTGTATCCGGCGACGTAGGCGAGTTGCTTTCAAAGATTATGCGGCCGCCTAGATAGGTGTACTGGCCGGGACTGCAAACCGCCCCCGACTCGTTGATCCTGATCGTGCCTTCAGCGGAGTGGCTCACTCCAAAGGGGATGTAGCCCTGGAAACCGCTCACGGTCAGCCAGCCGGAGTACGGGCCGGGGTCTTCCTCGACCGTGTAGCTGTAGGTGAGATCGGTGTTGCCTGTGTTTTCCAGGAGGATCGATCTGGTTCTCGACTGGCACTGGATCATGCTGAAGTAGCACGACGACGGCGACATGACGAGAACCGGCTGAGACGTCGGCGCCACGCAGGCGAGACGGAACCAGCGCATATCGTCGAGCTGCCAGAATCCTTCATCCTGAACAATCGCGCCGGCGCTGTGATCGTTCACGTACATCACGTCGAGATACCAGCCGTTGTCGGTGCCGCCGCTCGGCACGACGACGTCGGTGAAGTTATCGCCGGCGTTGAGCGCGTAATTGGTGCCGAAGCGGGGCATCGATGGCCAGTTGTCGTTGTCGCACGGGCCGCCCAGGCCGTCGATCGAGTCGCATCCCGGTGTCCGCGAATTGGTGATATCCCGGGCGTAGTCCCAGGTTATGCCGCCGTCCCCGGAGACCGTCACGTACAGGTCGCCGTTGCCGGCGCCGGTGGGAAAGCCGGGGCTCGACGTCGTCGCGCAATCGTCGTAAACTCCGGCGGGCCCGTCATTGATCTGCGTGAACAGGACGTAGAAACGGCCGTTGCACTCGGAGATGCTCATCTTGCCGGCGGTGAGATTCCACGCGCCCGGCGAACAAATAGTCTGATCCCAGTCGGCCGCGTGAACCGTTGTCGGTACCGGCCAGTATTCGGACCAGTGGAAGATCCTTCCCCGGTACAGACCGGCCTCACCCTCTCCGGGAATCTCCGAATTGGCCGGCCAGGCGCGCGCGGCCCATACGATGTGCAGAAGGCCATCGCTGTCAAGCAGGGCCGAGACATCCGTATACGCGCGATAACTGTCGGTACCCTCGGTCTGGATATAGTGCGTGACGTTCACTTTCGGTTGCCAGGTGACGCCGTAGTCGGTCGACATCTGGTAGTAGACATCGTTGTCCTGCTGGACGTAGGTGCGGCATTCAAACCCCGATGCGGTGTCGGGATCGGCCGCCGAGCAGGGGAGATTCGCCGTCCAGACGAGGGCGACCTTGCCGTCGTTGTCGGCGACGATATCCGGCGAGACATCGTAGATGGTGTCGACGATATACGGCGGCGAAGTCCAGGTCGGGTTCGGGGTGGCATCACTGCCCACGCGACGGAAGTAGCACATTCTGAACCAGTCGCTTCCCCCATCGACCAGGGCCACGATGTGAAGCACGGTGTCGGTCGGTCCTTCGACATAGGCGAACTTGGGCCAGAAGACGCCATCCTGCCCCCCTGCCAGGTTTGCCAGCGTGAGCGGGAGGCGGGCGTGGTTGCCGAAGTAGGCAGCGCCCTCAAGGAAGTCCCACCACGCCTCGGGAAGGGCTATGCCGTCGGCGGCCGACTTGTTTTGACCGCCGACCACCGCCCGATTGTCGCCGGTGGTGGTCAGGCCGGCATAGCCGCCGTAATCGTCGGGTGGCTGAAGCCCGGTGGGCGTTCCGGGCCGCGAATTGCTGATGTCGTAATCGTTATAGTAGAGTTCGCCCAATACCCACACCGGGTCCGGCAGAAACGTCCAGGCGAAGTGCACGAGTGCATTTGTCCCGAACGCGGTTTCGACCATCCGCCCCATCGAGCCGACATGCTGGAGGTCGTACCAGGTGTTTCCGATTGCCGTCCCCGGCGAGGCGGTCGGCGCGGCGCTTCCGAGCGCCTCTCTCGGCGTCTCACCCCTCATAGACGACGGAGCCGGTTGTTCGTTGGGGAACGCGAAGGCGTTCGTACGGCTCACGGCCGCGTCCGGCGTCTTTGATTCGACAACCGGCTTTTGGGCGGCGGTTACGTGCGGCGGTTCGGTGAGCAGGACCAGTGAAGAGAGAACCAGTGCAATGGTTGATCCCCGTCTCATGCTGATATCCTTTCCCTCGTTTGCAAAGGTCGGCCGCCGGTGGCAGTCTCCCTCCTGACTACGCGTCTGCATCTATAATCTACTGCCGTTCCGAAACCTGTCCAGTTCCCGGCCGCGAATCCGTTCGCCGGCACGGTGCGGGACGGCGCCGTTATCTGCTCAGCAGGGCGGTGGCGGCGGCCCGTCCTGGAAGAGGTACGCCACCAGGTAGGTGACATCGGCCACGTTTGGAATACCCCCGGACCCGTCGACATCACCTTCGTCCATGCACGCCGGCGGGGTGCCGCCCTTAAAGATATACGCCACCAGATAAGTCAGATCGGCGACGTTGACATCCTCGATACCGTCGACATTGCCGCGAAGCCGGCAGCAGCTGAGCGCGTCAAGACCGGCCGGCGCGACCGCCTCGTACGGATACTCATCGTGGAGCACCATCGGGATGCGATCCTGCATAGCCTCCTGCCGCGGCGGCAGGGTCACGAATTCAAATGTGATCTCGCGATCGACCGGCGCTGCGGCGGCGATCACGTCGAGCGAGAAAGCGTTGTAAGACCCGGCCTCGAGCGGACTGCTTCCATAAGCCCAGACATACTCGAAACAGAGCCGGCCGTTATCGACGGGGACGATCGTGTTGTAACTGATACTCCCCGCAATGTCCTCACTCACACTGAGATTGACGACCGTGTCTGCCGCTACGCCGTCGACCAGCATTTGGATCGGGAACGTTCCCGCTGCTGCGGTATACGGCAGAGTGAGCTTGAAATTCACGGAGACAATCGTGTCGTTGGCCGGCAAAACGGCGGATTCCTGCTGCAGGTAGAGGTTCGAATCCACCGGCGGATCAAGCGGATCATTGACGGCGGGACACTGGAGGACATCCATGTGATAGGGAGGAGTGAACGCCCACATCATGAAGAGTAGATCACGATAGGTGAGGAGCTGATATGAGTCCACATCCGCCTGATCGTAAAGGGGCGGCTCGGGGCCTCCCTGGATGAAGTAGCGGACGGCATAGGTGAGGTCAGCCATGTTTGGAAGTCCCCCGGAGTTGTCCCAATCGCCGCAGTTGAAGTTCCAGCAATCGGGCGGGTTGGGTACTACATTGGCGCACCACCATTCCCGGGCGGCATCCGCCGAGGTCGTAAACGCCGAAAGCCCGCCGTTCTGTTCGGTGATAAGCGCCGTGTAGACAACCAGGGTTTCACCCGGGTTGACCGTGTAACCCGTCTTGTACGTCATGAC
>CAYPYM010000066.1:0-9658 GCA_964414435.1 uncultured Ignavibacteriales bacterium
GATCGCCGGCGAGTAGGTCACCGGGATGACGGCGCCGGTCGGCTCCTCGAAGTATATCGCCTTCACCACCCGCAGATAGTAGTAGACCGATATAAATGAGTTCATGACGCCGATAATGGCGAGCCAGATGTAATTGGCTTTAACGGCCGCCGAGAAAATATAGAACTTGCCGAAGAATCCGACTGTCGGCGGGAATCCGGAAAGAGCGAACATGAACAAGGCGAGCGTGACCGACAGCCACGGGCTGGACTTGGCCAGACCGCTCAGCTCCGAGAAATCGGACTGGCAGCCGCTGCGGGTCTCGAGCAGGGTCACGACGGCGAATCCGCCGAGGTTGAAGAAGGAATATGCGATCAGGTAAAAGATGGCCGCCGACATCGCCTGTGAGCCGCCTACGGCGAGCGCTACGAGGATATAACCGGCGTGGGCGATCGATGAGTAGGCCAGAAGACGTTTGACGTTCGACTGCCGCAGCGCGAGCACGTTGCCGACCGTCATGGTCAGCACCGCCAGAACCCAGAAGACGTGGCTGACCAACTGGAGGTGGTCGAATCCGAACAGGAAGATGCGCAGCAGCGCGGCAAAACCGGCCGCTTTGGGTCCGACCGAGAACATCGCGGTAACCGGCGTCGGTGCGCCCTGATAAACGTCGGGCACCCACGAGTGGAACGGTACCGCCGCGACCTTGAAGCCGAACCCGATCAGGATGAGCGAGATGCCGGCGTAGAGGTAGACCGCCGACTGCGACTGGATGAAGCTGAAATCGGCCGCGATCCGGCGCAGTTCGGTGGTGCCGGCGGCGCCGAAGACGAACGCGATACCCATCAGGAGAAAGGCGCTGGCAAACGATCCCATGATGAAGTATTTCAGGCCGGCCTCGTTCGACTGGAGCGAGCGCTTGGCGAATCCGGCCATGACATAGAGCGGAACCGACATAACCTCAAGACCGAGGAAGAGCACGACGAGATCGGTCGTGTTCGCCATGACCATCATGCCCATCGTTGAGAACAACAGCAGCGAATAGAATTCGGGCCGGTTGAGTCCCTTGACCGTCAGGTAGCGCTGGGCCAGCAGCAGGGCGAGCATCGAGGTGCCGGCCGCGATGATCTTGAAGGCAATGCCGAACTGGTCGCAGGTGACCATGCCGAAGAACCCGGAGTGCTGCTTGCCCCACTGGCCGATCGCCAGGGCGAGCGCGACGGCGAGGCCGAGGAGGCCGATCGACGGAGCCAGCCGACCGAGATTCTTCAGATACCCGATCAGCAGGATCACCGACGCCGCGATGACCAGGGAGAGTTCCGGTCCGATGAGACCGAAATCGATGCCGGCAGACGTATAATCTATCATGGTGATTCCATCTCAGGCGACGACCGCCGCCCGAATCAGAAGCCTCAGCCTCCTCCAAATCCTTTCTGAACTTCCCCGTCGGAGACGATCACCGGGACGATCGACACGCCCCCGGTCAGTTCGAGCACCTTCTCTTTCGCGCCGGGGACCTTGAACACGTTGATCTCTTCGAACGGTATGCCCTGTTCGGCGTAGTGTTTTTTGGCCGCCGCGCAATATGGGCAGCCGTCTTTCACGTACATGACCACTTTGCTCATTCGGTAACTCCTTCCGTCGGGTTGAGGGTGACCGTGGTCACAGCCTCTGAGACCTCACCCGGAACATCGGGATTCAGCCGGAACGGCGTATCGAGTTCGACCGACTGGGACTTGCCGACCTTGTTGAGTATCGTCTGAGCCGCCGGTTCGATACGGTCGAAGAACGGCTTGGGATAGATACCGATCCAGAATATGAGTGCGACCAGCGGGATCAGGATGATGCGTTCCCGCCAGTTGATATCTTTCAGGTTTTCATTAGCCGGGTTGGTGACCTGCCCGAAGACCACCCGCTGGAACATCCAGAGCATGTAGCAGGCGGCGAAGACCACGCCGGAGGCGGCGATGATACCGAGGACCATATGGGCCTTGAAGGCGCCGAGCAGGATGAGGAACTCACCCACGAAGCCGTTGGTGAGCGGCAGGCCGATCGACGAGAGCGTGACGATCATGAAAAACGCCGAGTAGACCGGCATCACCTTGGCCAGGCCGCCGAACTCCTCGATCAGGCGGGTGTGGCGGCGGTCGTAGATCATGCCGACGATAAGGAACAGGGCGCCGGTCGACACGCCGTGGTTGAGCATCTGAAGCACGGCCCCTTCCATCCCCTGCATGTTAAGGGCAAACATACCGAGCATCACGAAGCCCATATGCGAAACCGATGAGAACGCCACCAGCGATTTGACGTCTTTCTGCACCATCGCTACGAGCGCCCCGTAGATGATGGCGATCACCGCGAGGATCGAGATGTACGGCATGTAGGCGACAGTCGCCTCGGGGAACATCGGCAAGCAGATGCGCACGAAACCGTACGTTCCCATCTTCAGCAGCACACCGGCCAGGATCACCGAACCGGCGGTCGGCGCCTGCACGTGAGCGTCGGGCAGCCACGTATGGAACGGGAACAGCGGCACCTTGATCGCAAACGCCAGCGCGAACGCCCCGAAGAGATAAAGCTGGGCGTGGTAGGCAATCGGCATCTCCATGATCTTAAGCAGGTCGAACGAGTATTCGCCCGAATATGACTGATAGGCGAAAAGGAGATACAGGATCGCGACCAGCATGAGGAGCGAACCGAACATCGTAAAGAGCACAAACTTGATCGCGGCATAGACCCGCCGCGGGCCGCCCCAGAGCCCGATGATGAAATACATCGGGACCAGCATGACCTCCCAGAACACGTAGAACAGGAAGAGATCGAGCGCGACAAAGACGCCGATCATGCCGACCTGCAGGAGCAGCATGGAAATGTAGTAGCCCTTGACCCCCTGCGTGATCGAATTCCACGAGGAGAGGATCGCCAGGACGGTAAGGACCGTGGTCAATAAAATCAGCAGCAGCGAGATTCCGTCGATACCGATATGGTAGTGGATGCCGATCGAGGTTACCCAGGGGATGTCGCGTTCGAACTGCATGCCGCTGGCTACCGGATCGAACATGCCGTAGAGCCAGAACGACAGGAGCATGGTGATCACGGCGACGATGAGGGCCACCGACTTGATGGAGTCATGCCGCTCTTTCGGCACGAGGATGAGCGCGATGATTCCCAGCAGCGGGAAGAACGTAACGAGGCTTAAAATCAGGTCTTCCATCCCCTAATCCAGTACAAAGTAAGCGACCAGCACCACGACTCCCACGACAAACGCCGTGGCGTAACTTCTCACCCGACCGGTCTGCATTTTCCGCATCCCTTCGGAGGTGATCTGGTAAACGAAGGCGGCGCCGTTGAGGGTGCCGTCGATCACGATCACGTCAAAGAATTTCCAGAGGATCATCGAAAGGACAACGATCGGCCGCACCACCGCGGCGTAGTAGATCTCGTCGACGTAGTACTTGTTCAGCAGCAACGTGTGCAGCCCGGAGAGCTTCGCCCGCCAGGCGGTGGCCAGTTCGGTCCGCTTGTTGTAGAACAGGAAAGCCACGAAAATCGAGAGAAGGACCAGCACGACCGAAGCGGCCATGAGGCCCCATTCCATCCCGACACCGTATCCGCCGGCCGACGCCATCGCGTGTTCGACCGCCTCTTCTCCCCCGCCGCCGTGGGCCATGACCGGTTCGAGCCACTGCTCGAAGTAGTTCGTTGTCCCGAAAATGTGCGGGATACCGATCCAGCCGCCGACTACCGAGAGCACCGCGAGAATGACCAGCGGCACGGTCATCGACTTGGGCGATTCGTGCAGGTGGTGTTTCTTCTCCTCGCTCATGCGCGGGGCGCCGTGGAAGGTCAGGTAGATCAGCCGGAACATGTAGAACGCGGTCAGGCCGGCCGTCACGAATCCGACGATCCAGCAGATTATGCTGCCGTTATGCAGGCTCGAGAACGATTTCCAGAGGATCTCGTCTTTCGAGAAGAAGCCGGACATGAGGGGGATCCCCGAGATCGCGAGAGTCGCGGCGAGCATCGTGATATAGGTAATCGGGAGATATTTCTTGAGGCCGCCCATCTGGCGCATGTCCTGCTCGTCGGTCATGGCGTGGATTACCGAGCCGGATCCGAGGAACAGGAGCGCCTTGAAAAAGGCGTGGGTCATCAGGTGGAAGATACCGGCGGCGAACGCCGCGACACCGCACGCCAGGAACATATAGCCGAGCTGGCTGACGGTCGAGTAGGCCAGCACCCGCTTGATATCGTTCTGCGCGATTCCGATTGTGGCGGCGAAGAACGCGGTGGCGGCGCCGATAATCGCAACGACCAGCAGCGCATCGGGCGCCAGCATGTAGAGCACGTTCGAGCGGGCGATCATGTACACCCCGGCGGTGACCATCGTGGCGGCGTGGATCAGGGCCGAGACCGGCGTCGGGCCTTCCATAGCGTCGGGCAGCCAGACATAGAGCGGAATCTGGGCCGACTTACCGGTGGCGCCGACAAACATCAGGATACAGATCGCGGTCACCAGCCCGCCGCCGAGCATGAAGACCTCGGGAGCGGCGGCAAACACATCTTTGTAATTCAGCGAACCGACGTGCCAGAAGATAAGGAACATGCCGATGAGGAAGCCGAAATCGCCGATGCGGTTGACGATAAACGCCTTCTTGCCGGCGTCGGAGGCCGACTTCTTGTGGAACCAGAACCCGATCAGCAGATACGAGCAGAGCCCGACCCCTTCCCAGCCGACGAACATGAGCAGGTAGTTGTCGGCCAGCACGAGGGTGAGCATGGCGAACGTGAACAGATTTAGATAGGCGAAATACCGGCCGAAGCCCTTGTCGTGGGCCATGTAGCCGATCGAGTAGACGTGGATGAGGAAGCCGACCCCGCTCACGACCAGGATCATCACGGCCGAGAGCGGATCGAGCAGGAAACCGAAATTGACCTGCAGGCTGCCGGCGGGGATCCAGGCGAACAGGGTTTGTTCGAGCGTGCGCATCGCCGGCGGGAGCGCTTTCAGATCGAAAAACGCGAGGACCGAGACGACAAACGACGCCCCGACCGACGCGCAGGCGACAAGATTGACGACCGGGCGCGGCAATTTGCCGAGCAGGAGCCCGTTAATCACAAATCCGGCGAGCGGAAAGAGCGGTATGAGAAACAGATATTCGGCCATGGTTCTTTCGGGTCCCTACCACTTCAAGAGGTTGTACCGGTCGATGTTTATCGTTTCGCGGTTGCGGAAGACGGTCAGCACCATCGCCAGACCGACCGCGGCCTCGGCGGCGGCGACCGTCAGGACGAGGAACACGAAGGCCTGTCCGTCGACCACGCCCACGGCGCGCGAGAAGGCGATCAGCGCGAGGTTGGCCGCGTTGAGCATCAGCTCGATGCTCATGAACAGGATGATCATGTTGCGGGAGGTCAGGACGCCGACCGTGCCGATTCCGAACAGGACCGCCGCGACGATGAGAAATGCCGATACGGGAATCATAAGACCTTATCCTTCAACCTTTGCTTTCGTCGATGCGTCCGGGGCGTTTCCGGCGCCGCTTTCCCCGGCCGGCGGCACGGCGCCCCGGTCACGCTTGGCAATTGCCACCGCGCCGACCACGGCCGCCAGCAAGAGCACGGCGGTCAGTTCGAACGGGTACAGGTAGCGGGTGAACAGGACGGTCGCGACGCTTTCGATCGAGCCGAACTGATCGGTCCCGGGGGTTGAGTTCATGACGCCCACAACCGCGGTCTGGGCCTTGAAGCCGGAGCGGATGACAAACACCAGTTCGACCACGAACAGGATCGAGACGAGATACTTGGTGATCCGCTTGAGCGGCGGTGAGTTCTCCCCGAGATCTTCGTTCCCCCGCAGGTTCAGGAGCATGATCACGAACAGGAACAGCACCAGGATCGCGCCGGCGTAGACGACCACGAGGATTGCACCCATGAAGACGGTGCCGAGCTGCATGTAGAGAACCGCCTGGGCGACCAGCGACACGATCAGGTACAGCACCGAGGCTACCGGGTTTCGCTGCACGATCATCATCGTGGCGCCGAACACAGCGACCACCGCCGATACGAAAAATATGATCTGGTCGAGCGTCATCGCGTCTTGTCCGTCACTCCGTACACCTTGCGCACGCGCCGGTAGATCCGCTTGAACGGGTTGTCCTTGCGCGGATGCGGCACGAGCATGTCCTGCTTGGTCCAGATAAACGAGTCGCGGCTGTCGGCCGAGAATTCGTAGTCCTGGCCGAGGAAGATCGCTTCCTCGGGGCAGGCCTCTTCGCAGAAACCGCAGAAGATGCAACGCAGGAGGTTGATCTCATACAGTTTCGCGCGGCGCTCGCCCTTCTCGTTTTCCTCCGGTTCCATGTAGATCGCGTCGGCCGGGCAGGCGGCGGCGCACAGGCCGCAGCAGACACACCGCTCCGTGCCGTCGTCGTAGCGTTCCAGATAGTGCCGACCGCGATAGCGCGGAGCCATCGGCTTCTTCTGCCGCGGATAGTCGAGCGTCACCGGTTTCTTGAACAGGTGCTTCAACGTGATCAGGAGCCCTTTCGGGGTCCGGATGATCGAGTCGACAATCGCTGTAATCATGTCTTTCATTCGTCGCTACCTCACCATCGATCTCAGAGCATCACGAATGCCGCGGTTACCATCGTATTGAGCAAAGCCAGCGGGAAGAGCACCTTCCAGCCGAACGCCATAAGCTGATCGTATCGGAAGCGCGGGAAGGTCGCCCGCAGCCAGATGTAGACAAACATAAACACAAACACTTTGATCAAGAACCAGACCACCGGCGGGAGGAACGGTCCCTGCCAGCCGCCGAAGAAGATGGTCGTGCCGACGGCCGCCACCGAAATCATCGCGGCATACTCGCCGATGAAGAAGGTCGAGAAGCGCATCGAGGAGTACTCGGTGTGATACCCGGCGACGAGCTCACTTTCGGCCTCGGGGAGGTCGAACGGAGCGCGGTTGGTCTCGGCGATCGCACAGATGAAATACAGAATGAACCCGAGCGGCTGGCGGAAGACATACCAGTCGAGGATGCTGTGCTGCTGCGCCACCAGTTCCCGCATCGACAGGGTGTTCGCGATCAGGATCACGCCGATAATCGACAGGCCGTAGGCGATTTCGTAGGAAATCATCTGGGCCGAGGATCGGATGCCGCCCATGAGCGAATATTTCGAGCCCGATGACCAGCCGGCCAGCACGATGCCGTAAACGCCGAGCGAGGTCACCGCGAAAATCCAGAGGATGCCGATATTCAGGTCGGATATCACGCCGGTGATCTGATGGCCGAACAGCTCGAAATCGGCCGCGAACGGCACCACTGCGAACGAGAGCAGCGCCGGCACGAACGATACAATCGGCGCCAGGGCGTAGGTGAAACGTTCCGCGCTCGACGGGACGATGTCTTCCTTGAAGATGAGCTTGACGGCGTCGGCGATCGGCTGCAGCAGGCCGTAAGGTCCGGCGTAGGACGGCCCGATGCGGTTCTGAAGATGGCCGAGCACCTTGCGCTCCATATAGGTGGCGTAGGCACAGCCGGTCAGGACGGCCACGACGACGACCAGCACCTTGGCCGATGATATGATGATGAAGTCCAGCATACTACCCTAATCAACCACCTTGGAGATTTTCACTCGGTCGACCCGCTTCCGTCGCATCAGGAGCGAGTTGACCGAGGTCGACGCAAAGTTGCGCGGCAGGAGCACGACGTCGTTGTCGATATGCTCCGAAATTCGGGTCGGGACGATCACCTTGCCGACCTCGGATTCCACCCGGACCGGATCGCCGGCCTTGAGACCGTTTTTCGCGGCCAGTTCGGGCGAGATTTCGATATACGCCTCAGAGCAGAAATTCATCAGCGAGGGCGCCTTTTCGGTCCAGTGTCCGCAGTGGTGCGGATCATCGCACACCAGCACCGGGATCGGGAATTCTTCGTTGATCTCCTCAGCCGACGAGGCGACTTCCAGATATCCGTCGGGACCGGCGTTGTCGGCATCGACCGCCAGCAGGGCGGCGATTTCGCGGCCGCACTGATCTTCGACCTCGAACAGCGGTGCGCCCAGCTGCTCGGCGATCGCGGTTATCACCGCGGCCGGCGGACGCGATTCGCCGATTGGCTTGATCGCCCGCTGCGCCGATTGCACCCGTCCCTCGACATTGGTGTAATCGCCGGCGAACTCGGCAAAGCTGCTGATCGGCAGAACGACATCGGCCAGTTCGGTCGTGGCCGTCTCGAACATATCGCACACGACGAGAAAGTCGAGCTTCTCGAGGCACTCGGTCACGAACTGCCGGTCGGGATAGAGCATGACCGGGTTGGCTCCCATGATGAGGAAGCCGTCGATCTCTTCCTTGCGCATCTGGACCAGCATCTGATCGGTGGTGCGCGGTTCGGCCTCGGGGAACGAGCCCCACAGTTCGGTCATCTTCTCGACCAGCGGACGGCGCGGCTGCGGCTGCAGTCCGAGCTGCTGGGCGCCGCGCGAGTTGGCGTAACGCGCCAGCACCGTCATCTGGCCGCGCTCGGAGATGCCGAGCAGGCGGTCGAGATTGAGCATCGCCGCCGCGATCGATTCGCGGTCGTGCGAGCGGGTAACCAGTTCCCCGGCGAAGAACGTAATCTTCCTGGCGCCGGCAATCGCCCGCGCGAGCAGCTTGATATCATCGACTGCAACGCCACAGGCGGCGGCCGCCTCAGTCAATGTCTTCGGAGTTATTTTCTCGGCGAACCCGGCCGCGCGCGACTGGTCGGCCAGGCCCATATCGATCGCGGCGAGACCGATTGCACCGAGCAGGATCTCATCGGTGCCGATCTTGTGCACCAGCTCCGCTTCGGCGACATCGGCCGACTTGACCGCGTAGGGCGTCAGCGAGAAGTAGCGTGCCCGCTTGAAATTGTACGCCTTGCGGATCCGCAGATACTCGTTCGGATGCTCCCGAAGAAGATCCGAACCGATCGTCACGATCACATCGCTCGTGTCGATCTCGGCGATGCTGAACGGACGGCGGCTGAGCCGGGCGAAGGCGTTCTCGGGATCGGACGGCAGCATGCGGTAGTCAACGCGGTAATCGATATTGTTCGATTTCAGCGCGGTCCGGAACAGCTTCGAGAACGAATGCAGGGCCGCATTATCGAGATTCGGCGAGGCGAGCCCGCCGATACACACTTTTCCTTTGGTCTCGGTGATCTCGCCGAGCTTCTTGCCGATCAAGGCCAGCGCCTCATCCCACGTGGCCGGTACCTGCTTGCCGTCCCTGCGGATCAGCGGCCCGGTCAGGCGTTCCTCGGAATTGGCGATCTGGTAGCCGTAACGGCACACATCCGGCAGCCAGCCGTCGTCGACGGCGTCGTTGCGCTGCGACGTGGTCCTATAGATCCGATTGTGATGATCCTCTTTGTAGAAGAGGATATTGGTGCCGGAGCTGGTGAAGTTGCAGATCGACGGCGTCGTCTTAGTCAGCCACACACGAATCTTGTAGCGCCAGTCGGTGTTGGTCAGAGCGCCGACCGGGCAGATTTCCACGAGGTTGCCCGAGAACGGGTTGTCGACCTGTTCGCCGGGCGCCGAGTTGATTTCGGCGATGTTGCCCCGCTCGTAAACGCCGAGGTCGTATTCGCCGAAGGCTTCCTTGTTGGCGCGGACGCATTTGTAACAGAGGATACAGCGGTTCCGGT
>CAYPYM010000067.1:0-9576 GCA_964414435.1 uncultured Ignavibacteriales bacterium
CAACCACCCAGCCCTCCAAGTTATCGACGAAGGCCAGGGCGTAGAGGTCGGCGGTCCCGCCCCAGCTCTGCTCCGACCAGGTGTTGCCGCTGTCGGAGGTGAAGAGGATGACGCCGTTGTTGCCCACCGCCCAGCCGGAATCGGGGCTGACAAAATCAACCCGCGAGAGCGAGAAGGCGGTGCCGGAGGTCTGCTGATTCCAGTGCGCGCCGCCGTCAACGGTGTGGAGAATATAACCGTCGTTGCCGACCAGCCAGCCGAATGTCGTGTCGACGAACGAAACGGCGTTGACCGAATCGGGCAGCAGTTGCGACGTCCACGTCACCGTTTCGGCGCTGGCGTTGCGGGTCCGGTAGACGTAACGGGTACCGACCACCCAACCGTTGTCCTGATCGACGAACGTCACGTTGCCCACCGCTTCGGCCGGCACGGAGCCGGTCTTCCAGGTAAGGCCGCCATCGGAGGTTTGAAGAATGAGTCCGCCGCCGGTGGCGTCGCTGAGCGCCCCGACCGCAAACCCGCGGGTGCTGCTGACGAAAGCGACATCGCGAAGATCGCGCGGCTGGTCGAGCGTCGTCTTGAGCCAGCTCGCGACGACGAGGCTGCACGGGACATTGACCGTGTTGTAGGCAGTGGGCGCATCGATCGCAATTGTATCGTAGTAAATGCCGGGTTGAAGACTCTGACCGGTGGCGGTCAGGGTGATCGTATCGGGGGTGGTCGTCGCGGATTTATCGAGCGTGAGCCAACTCGAGGTGTGGCTGAGCGTAAGGTCGATCGGAGTCGTGGATGTTCCGCGCAGGGCCACCTTCTGCGGCGCCGGATCGGCGCCGCCGGTCGTCATCGAGAACGAGACGGTGTCCGGGGTCACCTGAAGCAGGTTGTCGACAATGAGGAGGACGGGGAGTTTCACGGGCGAATTGCTGACATCGGGAGACTCGATCAGGATGGTGTCCATGTACGTGCCGGCCTGAATCCGTCCGACCTGAAAGTTCACGACAAAACTGTCCGGGGCAATCCCACTCACCTGGCCATACAACCCGATCCACGTATTGCCGCTGGCGACGCTGGCCGAGTAGCGCACCGTGCCGGTACCGGTCGAGGTGACGTAAACCCGCGGGGCCGACGGACTGACGCCGTATTCGACCTCGCGAAAGACAAGGTCGGGCGATACCTGAAGTTGACGACCGCTGGTGGGGTTGGATCCCTTGTCGGAACAGCCGCCCGACAGGATGAGCGCGATAGCAAGAATCACAAAGCCGGCGGATCGATATCGCAAGACTGCCATGTACCAAACTCCTTGCCGCTGAAGTAACAACTCCCCGCGTAAGTAGGCGTGCCGGCCGCGACAAGTCAAGCGTCAAAGCGAACCGAACGCCTCTCATCCATAAAGAACGATTGGTCGGACGGTTTTGTTCGATACGGAATCGGCCTCGCAGGAAGTGCGTAATCGCCCGATTGACAACCGTCCTGGGCCGGTCCATATTGCATCGTGCCGATGCAGCCGTCACATCTCGACGGGACCGACAGGTCTCGCTCCTTCCCGGATCGTATCCGGCGTCTCGCCCGGCTCTTCGTGCTTGTTCTGGCGGTCCTGGCTGCGCTGCCCGCTTTCGCCCCGGCCCCCCATGCCGACGATCACCTTTCGGGATCGGATATTGCGCTGATCGGGGCGGGGTCGGTGTCGCTATTGATCACCGGCCGTGTGACCGCCACCTTCGACTCGAGCGAGGATTCGCACTGGTCCTCCCCGTTGCCGGGCGAACGACGCCTCCAGCGCCTGCTCGGGGGTAGCTATTACCCTGATAAATCGAATCTCTTCGACCGCCGGCTCGGCGGCGCGATCACACCCGCGTTCGGTTTTGGCGCCGTCATAACTGCCGATCTCGGCTGGCCCGGCACCGCGCGGGGCAAGGATCTCGCGCAGGATCTGTACCTGTATGCCACCGGCCTGATGGCCGTCGAGGGAGTCACCGGACTGGTCAAAGGACTGGTGCGACGGGAGCGGCCGATGCTCGCACTCGAACCGGCCCTGGCTGCGCGACGAACGAGGAGTGACTACGGCTACGACCGGCGGTCCTTCTTCTCCGGACACACCTCAGCGGCCTTTTTCGCCATGACCTTCGCCAACAAACGTGTTCGCTCCGTAATGCGCCGCGAAATGACGCCCGGGCGGTACCGCGACTGGCGATGGCTTCCGCCGACAGTCGCCTTCGGTTGGGCCTCGCTGGTCGGCTGGAGCCGGATCAATGCGTGGGATCATTATGTCTCGGATGTGGCGGCGGGGGCGCTGGTCGGGTGGCTTATGGCGGAGCTGTTCTACGAATTCGGAGATCGCTCCGAGAGCGATATCTCGGCCGGGAGCGGTTCGCCGGTGTTTATTTCGATTCGAATTCCGCTCTGAGGCGGCCGGTCTACGGCACGTGGCGCAGCAGGCGCCGCACCTGCCGACGGCGGCGATACGCTCGAAGGACGTGCACGAGGATAAACACCACGCAGGCACTTCCACCCACGAACAGCGTCGTTTTACTGATAATGCCGAGGAGGTACCCGCCCGAATCGGAGACGGAAAGCACTTCCATCCGACCGAGGTACACCGGGATGTTAAACAGGCGGCTGAGCACGCTGACCATGATCGTCATGGCCGTCACCAGGCGGATCGTCCGCTCTTTAACAACTTTGGTCCCGTAGGCGCCCAGATAAGTGCCGGCGAGCGAGCCGAGATAGAGCAGGAAGGTCAGGCGGAGGTCAACGAAGCCGCCCCAGGCGTAGCTGAGCGCACCGAACGCCCCCATGAACATGGCGAGGAATACCTCGGTGCCGGCGGCTACAACAGTCGGCACGCCGAAGAAGTAAATCATGGCCGGAACGCCGAAAAAGCCGCCGATTCCGATCGAACCGGCGAGATACCCGGTGAGCAGGCCGACCGGTGCGACCAGCCAGATCGAAAGGGTGACATCGGCCGTCGGAAAGTAGATCATCGGGGGGACGCGGAAATTCATCACCCGCTCGGCCAGCCCGAGCTTGCGCTCACGGGTGAGATTCGGATGCCGCGTCCGGATCACGTCGATGAACATCGAAATGGATATGACCGACAGCACGACGACGAACAGCACGCTGACATAAAGGTCGCCCGCTGATCCGGCACTCTTCGACGCACCGGGCGCTTTGGAGAGATTGAACAGATACTTGTTGAGCTCAACCGCGAGTTGGACACCGATCAGGGCGGTGACGGCCATGAAGAGGCCGAGCTTCTTGTCGACATGCCCCAGCTCGGCGTGACGTTTCGCTCCCATAATCGAACGGCCGAGTTTGTGAGTGAGATTGGAGCCGACCGCGATCACGCCCGGGACACCGAGGTTCATCATGCCGGGGGTCATGATGAAGGCGCCGCCGGTGCCCATAAATCCGCCCAGCACGCCGCCGACGAAGCCGAGAAAGACAACATCGATGGCGTGCCACAGATGCAGGTTGAAGAGCTGTTCGGCCCCGGTCACGGTTTATCTCCTCCCCAAATGAATGGCAACGGTCTACTCCAGTCCGATCAATTTGAGGACAAAACGGGTAAAGCTCCCGTAGGCATAGGCGAACAGCGGCGCGAACACGACCACGCCGACAATCGACAGAAACCGCACCGGTCGGTCGAGTTCGAGCGCGAGGAAATCGAGCAGCTCGCCGTGGAACACGAACGTGATAGCCAGCAGGGCGGCCGCGATCGCCAGCCACATCGCCATCCGAAAGGCGTGCCGGGGACGGAAGCGGAAGCGGTCGCGGAGCTCCGACTCCTCGATCACCGGGAAATGCAGGTTGTCGCTGAGTTGATTCTTGAGATCGGTGCGCAACCGGACACGGGTCTCGGGCGAGCGCTCGAGGAACAGCTCGCCCATCACCAGGAGGCGGCAATCGGTGCGGCGCTGAAGCGCCGGCACGAGCGAGTACGGCGTGCCGTAGAGCGACTGGCAGCCGCCGCAGCAATCGAAGGCCTTGAGTTCGCCGTGGCAGTCGCGCAGACCGGCCGGCGGCGGCGGTACGTCGCCGGTGGGAATCACGGGGTTTTTCCCGGCCGCGATGTTGCCGTCGGCCGGATCGGCCTGCATGTCCGATCCCGGCAGCGTGATGAGTTCGATGGCTGAATCCCATTTGCGCGCCAGCTCCATGATCGTCTGGAACGTCTCCGAATTCGAATCGAACTGCTCAGCCACATAGAGAATGCTGTCCATCGCCGTGCAGGTCGTGACCTCGCGGATATCGTCGATATCGCTGAGGACTTCCTCGACCCGGGCGATCGAATCGGCGTAGCGCGGCTCGGCGGTCACCTGCACCATTCCCCGGTTGGCGGTGACGTGGTATTCGGCGTCGCGAGTGAGGTCGTGCGAGGCCAGCCGGAAGTGAACGCGACTGGCCAGCAGGCGGTCTTTCACCGCCTGGATCGAGTACCGATTCAACTGAAATTCAGGCAGCCGCGCCATCGTGACCAGCGCCTCGGCGGCATGCTCGAACCCGGTCTGCGACAGGTGGACGGTCAGGTCGTAATGAAACGGGTTGTGCCAGTCGACTTTGTAGAGATACCGCACCCAGCGGTCGCGGACGACATCGATCCCCTTGATATACTCTTTGGCCTCGCGCCGGCTGTAGCCCAGTTCGTGATGGACGAAGTTGATGCGGAATTCGAGATCGGCCACCACACTCAGGCGGAGAATATTGGGAATTCCGAGCAGCAGCATATGGCCGGCGTGACCGTTGTAGACGATGTCCTCCTTGAGAATCTTCTCGCAGAGCAGCATCGTGATACACGCGACATACTTATCACGCTCGCGCCGCAGCTCATGACGCACACCGGGCGGACGCGTGACCGCGTCGCGCAGACGCTTGACATTGACTCCGAGCGCTTCGGCCTGATCGGACAGTTCTTCGCGGGTGAAATAGGTGTACCCGAGTTTCTCGGCGAGATGGCGCCCGAGTTCCTGACCGCCCAGGAAGGTCTGGCGCGATATACTCACAACAGCCATGCCGGGAGTATACAATGCCTCAAAGCCGGGCGCAACAAAAGCTCCATCGCCGGCCCGGACAGCGATCCGATATGATTTGCTTCAGCCGGCGCTATTGCCTATCATGGCGCCAGAAACGCAGCGGACGGAGGCGTCGGGGCCGGGTCAACCGATCGCCTTCGCCAACTACGGAGACTCACCATGGATCTGACCACTTGGTTTGCCGGGCTGAATCCGATCGTGCAGGCGTTGCTCGGCACCCTGTTCACCTGGTTTGTCACGGCGCTCGGCGCCGCCTTTGTTTTCACCACAAAAGAACCGAGTCGGAAACTGCTCGACGGTATGCTTGGTTTTGCCGCCGGCGTGATGATCGCCGCGTCCTACTGGTCGCTGCTGGCCCCGGCGATCGAGATGTCGGAAGGCGGCTCGGTCCCGGCCTGGGTGCCGGCGACCGTAGGATTCCTGCTCGGGGCGATTTTCCTACGCGGACTGGACATGGTCCTTCCCCATCTCCACCTGTACGAGACCATGGACCATGCCGAGGGGATCAAGACCACCTGGCACCGTTCCACCCTGCTGGTGCTGGCCATCACCCTGCACAATTTCCCCGAAGGACTCGCCGTCGGAGTGGCGTTTGGAGCGGTGGCGGCCGGGCTGCCGTCGGCCGAACTCGCCTCGGCCATCGCGCTCGCGCTCGGTATCGGCCTTCAGAATTTCCCGGAAGGATTGGCGGTGTCGATGCCGCTCCGGCGTGAGGGCCTGACTCGCTTCAAGAGTTTCTGGTACGGGCAGCTATCGGGCATGGTCGAGCCGATTGCCGGCGTAGCCGGTGCGGCCCTGGTGATTGTCGCCCGGCCCATTCTCCCCTACGCACTCGCCTTCGCGGCCGGGGCAATGATTTTTGTCGTAGTCGAGGAAGTCATTCCGGAATCGCAGTCGGGCGGGAATTCCCACCAGGCCACGATGGGCGCGATGCTCGGGTTTGCCGTGATGATGACTCTCGATGTCGCCTTAGGATAATGCGATGAGTGAACCACCGACCGGAAAGAGCACGCCGTCCCGTCGCCAGCGCAAGGCGGCCCTGAGAGAACTGCTGAAGCAGCACGACCCGGCCGCGATACGCGCCTGGGCGCGCACCGAGCGCAATCCACTGGCCGCGCTGCAGGCGGCGCTGTTCACCACCGACCGGCTGGAATGCCGGCGGGTGATCGAGGCGTTCGGACTGGCGGCGGCGATTGTCGGGGAGACCGATCTCGAGGCGGTCCGCGTGAACGTGCGACAGCATTTCTGGATGATGAACGATGAGTCGGGCAATGTCGGCTGGCACGCGCCGGAGACGATCGGAGAAATACTCTGTCGGGTGCCGGCGCTGATCGATGAATTCGCGCCCCTGCTGCCCGCGTTTTTCGTCGAAGAGCCGTTCGAGCGCGGTACCTTCGAGGCGGTGGCGCACATTGCAGAGCTGCGACCGGAAGTCTACCGCGATCAGACGGCGGCTCTCACCGAAGCGCTCACCGACGATGACAGCCAAATCCGCGCCTTTGCCTTCCTCGCCCTGTCCCGGATTGATCCCGACATTGCCGACGCTCGGATCGAATCGCTGTTGTCGGACGACGGCCCGGTCGAATGGTATGACTTCGACACCGGCGAGTTGAAGTCGTCAACCGTGGCGGAGTTCGTTCAAAATCTGCCGCGCGATACGGCATAAAGAAGCCGGGCGATTTCTCACCCGGCCGTAATTTCGAACCGATCGGACAATCAGTCGATTTTCAGATCGCCCTTGTCGCGGGAGAGTTTGCCCTTGGCGAGCAACTCCTGCTTTTTGTCCTCGACCACCTCTCCCCTGATCTTCATCGTCGGTTCCCGGAACAGCGAGAAGTGCAGGAAGTTGTAGCCGAACTTGAGCAGGGCGATGTCGTCTTCCTTGATCGCCGCAAGCGTTTCATCATCAATGATGAATTTCTTGAGCAGGCTCGATTCGAACACGAACTTGCGGAAGCGGTCGATATCGTAACAGACGAGGAAGAACATTTCGACTTTGTCGGGCGTCAGCTGGCCGTTCTCGCGGAAAAACTTGTGGGTCGTGAGCGCCTTGAACAGCTCGCCCATCTGGTTGTATTCCTCGATCCCCTGGTCGGAAAGCCACGAGCGGACCGTGAACCTGGTCGGCTCGTTGAACCCCTTGCAGTGATTCTCCCGCAGGAGGAAGTAGAATTCGTTGTCGAGTTCGTCGGAATTGTCGCCCGGCGAGGCGAGCCCGAGCGGATACATCCGGCAGGCCCAGGGGCGGTTTTCATAGACGCCGCAGCCGCCGGGACCGACAAACGGGCACTTCTTCTTTTCGTCGTTGCCCATCTGGAGCAGGATCACCGGATACTTGAGATTGCGGTCCATCGGAGCGATCGTATGCTTCCTGAGGAACTCGGTCGACGAAATGCCGAGATGGTTCTTCAGCCGGATGACATCGTACGGGGTAAGGAAGATATTGACATCACCGCAGCACTCGTTGAAGCAGGGTACGCCCGGATGGCAGCGGAAGGTGAACTCGCTGTCGAGATCGAGCCGCGGGTATTCTTTGAGGATCTGGCGCTTAAGGTTTTCGACCTCTCTCATGGGTTACTCCTGATCATCCACGATACGATCGCGGTGGGCCTGCGACGACCACGCCGGCAGGGGGCCCTTCTCGCCGCTGACCGGATCGTAGCGATAGCGGTAGGAAACGTTCTGGTCATACTGGCTGCGCATCCATTCCCAGCCCTTGACGTAGTATGGGCAGTCGTCGTTGAAGCAGACGAATTGCGGGTGGGTGCCCCAGTTAGCCTCGAGCGGCGGCTGCCACCGAAGCATCGGCTGGCCGCAGTGCGGGCAGGTTTCGGTCGGTTTGTTGTTGGCCATAGTCATACCGTGCTAATCTAATACACCCCGGACTATTTGTAAACGGCAAATAAGTCTTTGTTTGTCTTATTAGCCATGTTTTGTCACACTCAAAGAAACGGTCCTCCGGGCGGTCTGCCCGAAGGACCGTCATATCCACGATGCCGGGCGGGGCGGCGGTCCGCCCCGGCCGATGGCATGATGTCAACCGATCAGGCTACGCCCGCCTTGGACTCTTCGTAGATGTGGACGATCGGGCGCTTCAGCATTTCCCATTCGTCCTTGTCCGCGTGGTAGACGCAGTTCGCGAACACGGCCCAGTCCTCCTTCATGTTCGGCATATCCGACCGGAAGTAGTAACCCGGCCAACGGGTCTCTTCGCGGAACATGATAGTCCGAATGTGGGACTCGGCCTGCCAGGTGCGGTGGTAGTTCTCCCACGCGCGCTGCAGGTCGTGGAGGTCCTTGGCGCCGACATTGGCCATATCTTCCTTGAGCATCTTGATCAACTCGAGACCCTTGTCCAGCAGCTGCTGGTTGGTCGTGAAGTTGACCGAAACGCCGCCGGCGTACTCGTCCATGATCTTCTGCAGACGGTACATGGCCTGTTTCGGCAGGAGGTAGTTCGGGTTCACGGTCGGGTCGGTCGAGGCGTTCTTGAACTGCTCGTACCGATCCAGCGGAGCCAGGATCCACTTCTTCATTTCGTCGATCGTGGCGGCGTCGACTTCGGGGGCATCACCGTTCTCGACCGCGAACTTGCAGGCGGCCTTGGCGGCGATACGACCTTCGGTGAACGAGCCCGAGGAGAACTTGTGGCTGGAGGCGCCGGAGGCGTCGCCGGCCGCGAAGAGGCCCTTGACCGTGCACATGTTGGTGTAACCCCAGAAGTATTCCTTCGGCGCGATGTCTTCCGGTCCGGACACCCAGGCACCCGAGGCGCCGGAGTGCGAGCCGATGAAGTACGGTTCGCAGGCGGCGATTTCAGAGGGCTTCTGCTCCGGCATGGTGTCGGTGGCGGCCCAGAGAATGGCCTGCGAGATGGTCATGTCGAGGAAGTCTTCCCAGGCTTCGCTTTCCAGCTCTTTGAGTTTTTTCTTCCGTTCCTTTTCGTCCGGGACGGCTTCAGAGAGCTTCGCGATGGCTTCTTCCGTACGCATGAAGATCGGGCCCTTGCCGTCCATGACGTCGAGCATCATGAGCCAGTTGCGGAGGTTGGCCGGGACCGGCTTCACCAGACCGTACGGTTTCCACTTGTTGAGTTCGTCGCGGCGGGTTTCCATGTAGTTCTCGCCGAGGCCGTTGGTGGCACGCGACTTGAACAGCAGGAACCAGGCGCCGACCGGACCGTAGGCGTCCTTGAAACGAACCGGGATGAAGCGGACTTCCTGGCAGGTCATCTCGGCGCCGGCCTTGATCGTGAAGTAGGCGGACGCGCCGGAGTTGAACGGCGGGTACCAGGAACGGCCGAGGCCTTCGCCGACCGAACGCGGCTTGAAGACGTGCACGGCGCCGCCCATGGAGGCGAGGACCGCTTTGGCCTTGAAGACGTAGAACTTGTTCTCGCGGGTGCTGAAGCCAACGGCGCCGACGCAGCGGCCGTCCTTGACCAGCGGTTCCACGATGAACACGCGCTCGTAGATATTGTCCATGCCGAGAGCGTTCTTGGCGGCTTCGGCGACGATCACCTTGTAGGATTCGCCGTTGATCATGA
>CAYPYM010000068.1:0-9494 GCA_964414435.1 uncultured Ignavibacteriales bacterium
TCGGCCGCCCCGCAGGCCGCCGAACGCGAGGATTTCCTCGTCAACGACGACGGCGGCACCACCGACCAGACCAACCCCCGCATCGCTGTCACCGCCGACGGCTCCTTCGTGATCGTCTGGACCGACAAACGCCGCGGCAACAACGACGTCTACCTCCAGCGGTACGACCCCGACGGCCAGCCGGTGGGGGACAATATCCGGGTGAACGACGATCCCTCCGACGCATACCAGGCGCAGCCGTCGGTCGCCGCCGACCTCCTCGGCCGCTACGTCTCGGTCTGGCAGGATTACCGCGTCCACGGCTACCCGACCGGCCCCGACATCTTCCTCCAGCGCTTCGACACCGCCGCCGCACCGCTCGACGCTAACGACAGCCTGCCCGATCCCGGCGACTTCTACCGCGACATGCCCGACATCTCGATGGCGGCGTGGGGAACCGGCGTGGTCGTCTGGTCCGAATATCACAACAACAACTGGGACATCTACGCCCAGCTGATCGGCGCCGACGGCTCCTTCATCGGCTCCAATTTCCGCGTCAACGACGTCGTCACCGGCCAGCAGCACGCCCCGCGCGTCTCAACCGCCGCCGCCGGCTGGTTCGTCGTCGCCTGGTACGACGACCGCCTCGGCAACGACGACATCTTCGCCCAGCGCTTCGACTCGACCGGCACGCCCCTCCTCGGCAACGTCAAGGTCAGCACCGACGCCACCGGCAAACGGCAGATTTACCCCGATGTCGCCACCGACGGCCGCGGGAATTTCACCGTCGTCTGGATCGACTATCGCAACGGTGTCTATCCGGCCAATCCCGATATCTACGCCGCCAGGCTCGATACCAACATGCTCCCGGTGACCGCCAACCGCCGCCTCAACACCGACGGTACCCAGCGCGCCCAGCGCTACCCCGCGATCGCCTCCGACCGCGCCGGCAACGTCGCCGTCATCTGGGGCGACTCCACCGGCACCTCGTGGGACATCATCGGCCAGATGATCGACTACGACGGCGTCGTGCGCGAAGTGAATTTCCAGGCCAATACCTACACCGATTCGGCCCAGCTCCAGCCCGATGTCGCCCTCGACGGCGAGTATCGCTATATCACCTGGGCCGATCGCCGCCACGGCAACTACGATGTCTACGCCTCGATAACGCGCTACAACGATCCGACCCTGACCGTCGAACCTCCCCTGCTGGAGTTCGCCATGTCCGGCGACGGTTACCTGCCTCCGCCGCAGATGATCACGGTCGACCACGCCGGCTACTACCCGATTGAATACGATGTCGTCTCGTACAACTCGTGGCTCAATTACAGCCCGAGTTCCGGCACCACCCCCGGCTCAATCGAAGTGAGTATCGCCACCGACACGCTTCCCGACGGCGTTTACACCGGCGCCGTGGCGGTAATCGACCGCTCCAACGGCGACTCGACCTACGTCGTCCCGGTCCGCCTCACCATCTCATCGTCGATTCTCCAGGTGGCGGTCGATACGCTCTATTTCACCGTGCCGACCGGCTACGATACGACCGTCACGCAGCTGATCGGCATCACCAACGGCGGCATCGGCGATCTCCACTGGACCGCTTCCGAATCCAGCCCCTGGCTCAGCCTCTCAGCCGATTCCGGCATCGCGCCGTCGAATCTCGGCGCCACGGTTGACCCGGCCGGCCTGCCGACCGGCAACTACCTGACCGCGATCTTCATCGATGCCGGCATGGCGGACAATTCACCCGATACGGTCTGGGTCCGCCTCCATGTCGCTGACACGATCCCGATCATGCAGGTCAGCCCGCTCAATATCGCGATGTCCGTGTCCGATCCGGCCGAGTTCGACACCGCCTTCACAATCGCCAACCTCGGCGGCGGCACCCTCAACTGGAGCATCTCCGGCGGAGCCCCCTGGCTGCAACTCTCGACCCTCGCCGGAAGCGGCGACGGCACCGTACGCCTCACGGCCGATCCGGCCGCGCTGGTGGGCGGCTCCAACGGCGCGACGCTCACGCTCACGGCCGCCGGGGCGTTCGCCAGCCCGCAGGATGTCATCGTGACCTGCGATTACAGCCCGCTGGTGGTGGATACGATTACGGTGCTCCCGACCAATGTCATGCCGGGCGAATTCGGCTCGACCGCAATCACGGCCAAATTGAACAACGAGGTGGCCCGGTTGAACCTGCCGCTTCGCTTCGACACCTCGGTGGTTATGATCGACTCGTTACAATTCGCTCCCGGCCTGCCGCTGTTCATGGATAAGTTCTACCGTATCGACCGGGCCGCCGGCACGGTCAATCTCACCCTCAACTGCGCGGCGGCCGACACCGGCATGGTCCCCGGCACCTACACGATTGCCGAATTCTTCCTCACCGGTGGCGACACCGCCGGCATCACCACGGTTGACACGGTCAATACTGATTCACTTTTCCCGCTGGTTGTCACGCGCGACACGGTTGAAAAGACCCCGGTGGTAATCCCGGGCGATATCCGGGTGGGCAATCCGACCTCGGTCGATCCGGGCAACGGCTCCGGCCTCCCCGAGGGATACGCCCTGTTCCAGAACTACCCCAATCCCTTCAATGCCGGCACCGTGATCGAATTCGAGCTGCCGGTTGCTGCCGAGATTCGCCTCGAGATATTTGATATCCTCGGACGACGCGTCGCCCGGCCGGCCAACGGCCGCTTCCGCGCCGGACTCCACCGGGTTTACTGGTCGGGGCGGGCCGACAACGGTGCCGAGGTTACCTCGGGCGTTTACCTCTACCGGCTTGTCACCGACTCCGGCTCGAGCACGTCCAAGATGCTCCTGCTGAAGTAGCCGTCAAAAAACCTGCAACCTGTCTAAACCTTTTCCTGTCAAACTCGTAAACGGGTGTAAAGGAATTTGTCCGTGCAGACTCAAGCGGAGGCGACATGAAATCTCTCAAGATAGGGCTGGTATTGGCGGCGCTGATGGCGATCGGGACGGTTGCGCGGGCCGACAACGCCAACCGCATCTACGGCAAAATTACAACCAACGACGGCGACGTATTCGAGGGACTGATTCGCTGGGACAGAAACGAAGCAAGCTGGGTCGACATGCTCGACGGCACCAAAGAACTGTCGGACGAAGTTGTTGACCGCGAGCAAGGCCGCAAGGGCCGGCATACGTCGCGGATCGAGATCTTCGGCATCACCGTAGCCAAGTCCGACGCCGACTGGTCATTCTCCGGCGCCGCCCAGTCCGGCATCCGCTTCGGACATCTCGTCCGGCTCGAACCGATCGGCGACGACCGCGCGTTGCTCACCCTCAAGTCGGGCCAGAAAGTGGAACTCAGCGGCGGCTCGACCGATATCGGCGACAACATTCGCGAGATCATCATCGAGGACACCGACGAGGGAGAGGTCGAGCTGCTCTGGGACGATATCGAAACCATCGAATTCATGAAAACCGACCCGTCGCTCGAATCGAATTTCGGCGAGCGTCTCTACGGCACCCTCACCACCCGCCGGGGCGACACCTTCACCGGCTATATCACCTGGGATGTCGACGAGGTCTTCGGCTCGGATATTCTCGACGGGGAAGAGCACGGCCGGTCCCGCAAGATTCAGTTCGACAAGATCGCCTCGATCGAACGATACTCCTCCAGCGGCGCGACCGTGAATCTCGAAAACGGCGAATCGCTCGTACTCCGCGGCACTAACGATGTCGACGACAGCAACCGCGGCATCATCGTGGGCGACCCGGGCTTCGGGCAGGTCATCGTCGACTGGGACGAATTCGACAAGGTCGAATTCAGTCACCCCACCCACGACGTCTCGTACACCGATTTCAAGGAAAGCCACCCGCTCAAGGGCACCGTCTATACCGAGGACGGCGACAAATATACCGGCACCATTCGCTGGGACGACGACGAGGAGCGGACGTGGGAGATCCTCGACGGCGACTACCGCGACATCCAGTTCGATATTGAATTCGGGAAAATTAAGTCGATCGAGAAGCGCTCCTCACGCACCTCGGTGGTGACGCTGCTCGACGGTCGCGAGTTTCGTCTGCGCGACTCCAACGATGTCGACAGCGACAACAAGGGGATTTTCATCACCACCGGCGACGGCGGGACCGAAACCGAGGTCGACTGGGAAGACTTCGCCCGGGTGGAATTCAGCAACTGAGCGCCGGATACGCGGAGACGGTATCGGGCCGCAGCAAATACAGCCTCTTCCATTCCCTTCCTCATCGGACAGAAATGCGGATTGCCCATCGGCGATCCGCTTTTCTGCATCTGTCCTCCCGGGCAGGCAATAAAAAGCCCGGCCTCAGGGAAAGACCGGGCTGAGTTGCAATCGAAACTCTCTCTCTTTGGATCAGGTTACTGAAGGCCGGCCTGTGATTCGGCCTCCTTCAGTGCTTTCACGGTCTCGCGAGCCTGGGCGACCAGTTTGCCCGCCTTGGGATTGTTCTTATACTTCGCCACGAACTCTTCCCAGGCTTCCCGGGCACGCGTGTAATTCTCCGGATCCTGCGACTGGACCGCGATAGCGTAGTTGTATCCGGCCTTGTATTGCTTCGGATTGATCTTGGCCGCCTCTTTGTACTCTTTGGCCGCCAGATCGTACTTCTCCTGATTCTGGTAAATCTGTCCGAGGGCCGAGTGCGAATAGTAGAAGTCCGGCTTCATGCCGATCGATTTCTTGTACGCCGCGATCGCGTCGGGCTGACGCTTCGCTCCTTCGTACGCCTTGCCGAGCAGATACCACGACAGGTAGTCGCCGCCGCCCAGCTCATGAGCCTTCTCCAACGATGCGATCGCATCGGCTTCGTTGTTGCTCTTATCATACGCCTTGCCCAGCTCGACCCACATCTCGGGATCTTTCGGAGCCAGGCTGGTGGCGGTCTTGAACGCCGCGATCGCCTCGACATATTGCTTCAGCACGTAGTGCGTACGGCCCAGGTTGGCCCACGCCTCGACACGCGTCTTGTCGCGCTCGGTGGCAGCGCGGAACGCCGCCAGAGCGTCGCTGTACTGCTTCTGCTCGAAATAGAGGGCGCCAAGATTTATGGCCGGGTCAGCGTAGGTGGGGTCTTCCTTCATGGCGGCCTTGTACTGCAGAATGGCCTCATCGGTCTTGCCGTCCTGCGTCGCCTTCAGACCCGCGTTGTACTCCTCTTTCGCCTTGGTCTCGTCGGCCGTCGCCGACTGCGGGAGTGCAGTCAGTCCGATCAGTAGCGCGGCCAGGGCGACGAAAATCACCAGCTTACGTTGGCTCGTTTTGTTCATATTTCTCCCTTCATTATGCATGTATTTGTACAAGAATCTGCCTGAATCGGTTCGGAGAATCTACAGCGAGCGGCGGTGCGCCTGAAGTAACTCTTTGACTTTCGGGTACTTCAGGGCCAGTATCCGGGCCGCCAGGACCGCCGCGTTTTTGGCGCCGGGACTGCCGATAGCCACCGTCGCCACCGGAATCCCGGGCGGCATCTGGGCGATCGACAACAGCGAGTCCATCCCGTTCATCGCCGCCGGAAGCGGCACGCCGATCACCGGCAAAAGCGAATGCGCCGCCGCCACCCCCGGCAGCGCCGCGGCCAGACCGGCCATCGCGATGATCGCATCATACCCGGCCGCCTCGGCTCCTGCGGTCAACTCTGCCGTCCGTTCCGGATGACGGTGAGCCGACGAAACCTCGATATTCGATTCGATCTCAAACTCGCCGAGCAGACCGGCGCACTTCTCGGCGTATTCCATATCGGATTTCGATCCGATTATAATCAAAACCTTGGGCATTCCGGCGTTCCTTATTTTCGAGCCGGCTTGAGCACCCGCCCGCCGATATCGCGGCGGAACATGGCGCCGTCAAACCGAATCCTGCTGACCGCTTTGTAGGTGCGGTTGACTGCCAGCGCCAGCGACCGGTCGGTGCAGACGACATTGAGCACCCGCCCGCCAGCCGTCAGAACCTGGTTGCCCTTCTGAGCCGTGCCGGCGTGAAAGACCTGGCAGTTGTTATCGTTGATATTCTGGAGTCCGTTGATCCTGACCCCGGTGTTGTACTTGCCGGGATAACCTTTCGACGCCATCACGACACACGCCGCCGCGTCCGGCTTCCAGTCCAGCCGCCCGACCGAACCGAGCTTCTGATTAATCGTCGCCATCATCAGGTCGAACAGGTCGTTCTTGAGAAGCGGCAGGACCACCTGCGTCTCCGGGTCGCCGAACCGGCAGTTGAACTCGAGCACCTTCGGTCCCGACTCGGTTATCATCAGGCCGGCGTACAGCACGCCGCGATACGTGATCCCGTCCTGGTGCAGCCCCTTGATCGTGGGGGCGAGGATATAGTCGTGGATCTGCTCGAGCATATCGTTGTCGACTATCGTGGTCGGGCAGTATGCCCCCATCCCGCCGGTATTCGGCCCCCGGTCGCCGTCGAACGCCTGCTTGTGGTCCTGCGCCGACAGCAGCGGCAGTATCGTCTTGCCGTCGGTGAGGCACATGATCGAGACCTCCTGTCCCTTCAGGCACGATTCGACTATGACCCGGTCGCCCGCTTTGCCGAGCGCGCGATTCACCATGATCGTTTCGATCGCGGCGATCGCCTCTTTCATGTCGTGGACCACCGCCACGCCCTTGCCGGCGGCGAGCCCGTCGGCCTTAATAACGACGGGGAACTCGACCGATTTGCAGAATCCAATCGCCTCGGCGGCGGTGGAAAACACCTTGAACGCCGCCGTCGGAACATGATAGCGGCGCATGAATTCCTTGGCGAATACCTTGCTGCCCTCGATCTGGGCCGCCTTCCGGTCCGGGCCGAAAATCTTCAGCCGGCGTTTCTGGAATTCGTCCACGATGCCCTGCGCCAGCGGCACCTCGGGACCGACCACGGTCAATCCGACCTTGTTGCGGGCGGCAAAATCGGCCAGTTGCCGAATCTCCGTCGGCTTGACACTGATACACTTGGCGATCTGTGCGATACCGGCATTCCCCGGTGCACAAAAGATCTTGTCGACTTTCTTGGACTTGCTCAGTTTCCAGACGAGGGTGTGTTCCCGCCCGCCGGAACCGATCACCAGTACTTTCATAGTAACCTTCGAGCTGTCTCTCACTTCTGTTAAACCGTTAATGTAAATGCGAAAGACCGCCGATTTCAAGCGCTTTTTTCCCCGCAACCCCGCCCCGGCACGCTCAATCCTTGCCAAGCGTCCCACAATGCGTATCTTAGCAGGGGAGAACGGTATCCTCACCGACACCGCGACCACCGATAAACCGCCGACCTGTTGACCAGTTGCGAGGAGATACCGATGTCATCCGTTGTCCGAATCGCCCTGTTCGTGATCCTCGGCGCCGCGAGCACCGCCGCCGTTCCGCCGCCCGACACCTCGGCTCTGATCGAAATATCCGGCCTGCCCAAGGATCAGTATTACCAGGTGCTCACCATGGGGCTCGACATTGTCGAACGCCACGTCGATACCCTCCGCATCATCGCGCACCAGCACGACCTCAGCCGACTCGCCGAATCCGGCGTGCCGTACGACATGGTCGCCCCCGACGCCGCCGAGTACTACCGCCCGCACACCCGCGAGGCGACCACCATGGGCGGCTTCATGACCTACGATGAAATAACGGAGTATCTCGACCTCCTCGCCGCTCAACATCAGGACATTATGACGCCCAAATTCTCGATCGGGCAGTCGCTTCAGGGCAACGACCTCTGGTGCGTGAAAGTCTCCGACAATCCCGCTGTCGACGAGGACGAGCCGGAGGTGCTCTATATCAGCCTCATCCACGCCCGCGAGCCGGCCGGCGCCGCGTCGCTGCTGTACTTTCTCCAGTACCTGCTCGACAACTACGGCGTCGATCCGGAAATCACCGATCTGGTCAACAACCGCGAGCTGTTTTTTGTCCCGGTGCAGAACCCCGACGGCTACATCTATAACGAGTTCTTCTATCCCCTGGGCGGCGGCGTCTGGCGGAAAAATATGCGCGACAACGGCGACGGCAACTGGGGAGTCGATCTCAACCGCAACTACGGCTTCGAATGGGGCTACGACGAAATCGGCTCATCAGGGTACACCGGCAGTGAAACCTACCGTGGCCAGTACGGTTTCTCCGAGCCGGAGACACAGGCCATACGGGACTTCGTCGCCGGCCACCATATATCGATCATCCATAACTTCCACACCTTCTCCAATCTCGAGATATGGCCGTGGAGCTACGACTATTTCTACAGCAGCGAAGAACAGTTTTACGCCAACCTCGGCGATTCCATGACCCAGTACAACTACTACTCACCCGGGGTCGCATGGGACCTCTATGCGACCAACGGCGATGCCGATGACTGGGCCTGGGGCGACACCCTCACCAAGCCGCGCATCATCTCGCTGACCGTGGAGATCGGTACCAACGCCGACGGTTTCTGGCCCGATCCGTCCCGCATTCCCACCCTCGAACAGGAGAACCTGTTTCCCAACCTGTTCCTTGCCAAAATCGCCGACAACCCATACCGGATCGCCCCGCCCCATCCGCCGGTCGCTACCGGCCCGGGCGAAACCGGATTCGACTACACCATCACCTGGCACGGCACCGACAGCGCCAACCCGGCCGCCTCCTACACCCTGACCGAGCTGAGCGACCGCTCCCGCGGGACCGATGACGCCGAGATCGATTACGGCGACTGGAACACCGCCCGCTTCACGCGCTGGACCCGAAGAGCGCATTCCGGCGAGTTCGCCTGGCACGAAATGGCCCAGATCAATACCTATCACTGGCTGCTGGCCAAAACGCCCTACGAGATCAGGCCCGACGACAGCCTCGTATTCTGGCTCTGGTACGACATCGAACAGTACTCCGATTATTTCTATGCCCAGATCTCCGTCGACGGCGGCGAGACGTTCATCAACCTCGCGAATAACCTGACCTCGAATTCCAACCCCTACCACCGCAACCACGGCAACGGCATCACCGGCACCTCGCCCGGCTGGGTCCGGGCCGCGTTCGACCTGTCGCCCTGGGTCGGGCAACAGGCAATCGTACGCCTCGCCTATCTCACCGATGAATACGGGCTGGGGGAGGGGGTCTATATCGACGATATCGAAAACTGCGACCGCTACGGCCTCGTCGATACCGTCGCGACCGGTCTGGCCGACACCAGCTACTCGTTTACCGAAAAACCGTGGGGCGACTACTGGTATCGCGTCAACGCGGTCGATTCGCAGAATCAGGTGTCGCCGTGGTCGCAGCTTGCCTGGGCCCGTGCCGGCGGATCGTATCTTCCCGGCGACGCCGACGGTTCGGGCGACCTGAACATAGCTGATGTCACCTATCTCGTGACGGCGCTCTTTAAGGGCGGACCGTGGTCGGTGCCGGACCTGCTCGCCGACGCCGATTGTTCGGGCGACGTCAACATCGCCGACCTCACCTATCTTGTGTCGGCCGTGTTCCAGGGCGGCCCGATGCCGAACTGCTTCTAACCGCTTTGTCCGCGCTGAGTAAGTGGAAACGACCGGCTCCGTTTTTGTCGTGAAGCGGTCCA
>CAYPYM010000069.1:0-1107 GCA_964414435.1 uncultured Ignavibacteriales bacterium
CGCCTTCAGGGGCGACAAGCGCGGCGAGTGGCTCGTGCTGGGCACGCCCACGGAGACGAGCCAGTTCGGGTTCGACCCGCAAAGCCTGATGCTCGGGAACCTGCGCGACATCGCCGAGGAGCGCGTCTGCTCGTCGCTCGGTATCCCGGCGGCGGTTGTCGGGTTCGGGGCCGGGCTGCAAAGTACAAAAGTTGGCGCAACAATGAAGGAGCTCCGCCGCCTCGCCTGGAACTCGTGCTTGGAGCCGATGCAGCATTCCATGGCGAAGCAACTCACCCGCTCGGTGGTTCCCGACTTCGTGTCCCAGACGCGCAGGTTCCGGCTCACGTTCGATACGTCGCACGTGCCCGCTTTCCAGGAAGAGGAGACGTCGAAGACGGACCGCATCATCTCGATGGTGACCGGCGGTGTGCTGACCGTGGCGAAGGCGCAGGAAAAGCTCGGGCTCGAGGTCGACGAGAGCCAGGAGGTCTACCTCCGGAACAGCCAGATCATGCCGGTCAAATCCGGTGACGCTCCGGAGCCCCCGCCGCCGCCTCCGCCAGCCCCGGCTCCGAACGGCAACGGCGCGCAGGACGGCAACGACGTGGTCATGAATCGCGCTCGTGCGCTGCTCGAATCCATCAAGCCCGGGCGGCGCTCATGACTCGCTGGGTCGCGGTGACCGGCACGCCCGACGAGGTCGCGGAGAAGCTGAGCAAGCTCCGCATCATGAAGACGGCGGACGGGCTGTCCGCCATCAGCGCGCCGGCGCTCGACCACGGCACCGTGGTCATCTTCGCGTTCATCTACGAGAAGGAGAAGTAGGATGGAGACCAAGACGCTCGCGGTCGAACTGAAGAGCGAAGGCGAGGGTGTTGTCACCGCCCGCTTCGCCACACTCGGCGTGAAGGATCTGGACGGCGACCTGACCGTACCCGGTGCGTTTGGCACCCAGGAGGTGCGTGTCAGCGCCTACGGGCACTCGTCCTGGGGTGGCGCGCTGCCTGTCGGCGCCGGCACGATCCGTGAGGAGAAGGACCAGGCGGTTGCGGATCTCAAGTTCTTCATGGACACGACCGCAGGCCGCGACCACTTCGCCACGGTCCGCGGACTCGGCAAGCTCGG
>CAYPYM010000069.1:1117-9364 GCA_964414435.1 uncultured Ignavibacteriales bacterium
GCCAGTGGAGCTACGGATTCGACGTGCTGGAGGAGGCGACGCCGAGCAAGGAGCAGGCCGACATCGGCATCAAGCGCATCATCAAGCGGGTCAAGGTGTTCGAGGTTTCGCCGGTTCTGCTGGGTGCCGGCGTCGACACCGCGACGCTCGCCGTCAAGGCGCTCTCTTCGCTGGACGCTGGTGCGGTCGCCGAGTTCCTGGAGGGCCACAAGGACGAGATCATCAAGGCGGTGGCGGAGCGCACGACGACGGGCGCGAACGCCGTGACGCTGGACGTGACGCCGGAGGAGAAGGCCCTCTCGACAGCGCGCCGGCCGACGTTCAACGGCACCGAGGACTCGGCATGGTCCAAGCCGACGCTCGCCGACTACATCGCCGGGCTCAACCTTCCTGACGCTCAGTGGGGCGATCTGACCGCAGCGCAGAAGGGCCGCATCGTCACGCACACGCTTCTCGGCCAAGCGAGCGCGCCGACGTTCGACGAGGCGAACGCATTCCCGGTGGTGAACCCGCGCAGCGGCAAGTTGAATGGAGGCGCGGTCCGGAACGCAGCGGCGCGTGCGAGCCAGGCGGGCCTCAGCGCGGCCACGGTGGACAGCGTCAAGAACATGTGCGCGAACCTGCTCGACGAGTACTTCAAGTCTGCCGATCCGGGCGAGACGCACGAGCCGGACGAGGCCGAGATGAAGGAGACGCTCGCTCGGGAGTTCGGGCGCGCGGAGCTCATGATGGCGAAGATCCCGGGCAAGGCATGATCGAACTGCGCTGTCCCGGATGCGGGCACTATCTCGGCGAATCGGCGGCTGAGTTGATCCTGGTCGACCGTGTGGCGAAAGGCGACGAGGTGCGTGTCAGTCCGCCCCGGGACATCCGCGTGTGCAGGCACTGCGGCACGAAGGCCGTCTATGTGCCACGCTCGGAGCTGGAAGTACGGCTCGCAGAACGAAGCGCTTGACCCACTCCACCCCGGAGGATAGGTTGGCGTAGACAGGAAGGAGCACGAAGCGGCCCACCACGGCTGAAGCCCAGCCCAGCGGCCCTGCGGCGCACACCGCGCTGAGGGCCGCTTTGTCATATGCGCTCATCCGGCCCCGGCGCCTCACCCAGCGAGGAACGGATGAGCAAGCTGACGGAAGCCCAAGAGAAGTTCGGCGCCAAGCACAAGCTCATGGGCGAGCTGCTGGAGCAGGCCGGCGCTGACCATGACTTCAGCAAGGTCACGGTCTTCGGCGACGACCTCGACACCCAGGCCAAGGTCGAGAAGTTTCGCGAGCTCAACACCGAGCTCGCAGACCTCGGCGCCGAGTGCAAGCGGCTGGAGCTCCAGGCTGCCGGTGAGAACTGGCACAAGTTCCAGACGGAACTGGAGAAGCCGGCCCACGAGCCCGTGCATCCGGGCGGACCGGAGGGCAAGTCGGTCGGCCAGCGCGTCGTCGAGTCGCCCGAGTGGAAGGACTTCAGCGAGGACCGTTCGAAGGACCTGAAGCTCTCGATCGATGACTTCGAGATCAAGACGCTGTTCGACACGACCGCCGGCTACGCGCCGGAGTCGACCCGGACCGGCATGGTCGTGCCCTACCCGACCCGCCCGATCCAGGTGCTCGACCTGATCCCGACGAGCCCGACGAGCCAGGCGGCCGTCGTCTACATGGAAGAGACGACCGCGACGCACTCGACGGCGGAGAAGGCCGAAGGGGCCGCCTTCGCCGAGAGCACGTTCTCGCTCACGGAGCGCAGCTCGCAGGTCCGCAAGATCACCGACTCGGTCCCGGTGACCGACGAGCAGCTCGAGGACGTCGAAGGTGTGGCCGGCTACCTGAACCAGCGGCTCATGTTCGGCTGCCGCCAGCGGCTCGACTACCAGGTGATCAACGGGACGGGCGTGCCGCCTCTGCTTCGCGGCATCCTGAACGTCAACGAGATCCAGACCCAGGCCAAGGGCACGGACCCGCGCTTCGACGCCATCCACAAGGCGATGACGGCGGTCCGTGTGACCGGACGCGCGATCCCGGGCGCGACGGTGCTGCACCCGACGGACTGGGAGAGCATCCGGCTGACCCGCACCGCGGACGGCATCTACATCATGGGCAACCCGGCGGTCGCCGGCCCCATGACGCTGTTCGGTGTTCCGGTCGCCATGGGCGACCTGATCAGCCAGGGCACCGGCCTCGTCGGCGACTTCCAGAACTTCTGCGCCATCAGGACCAAGCGCGGAATCGTCATCGAGACCGGCTACGACTCGGACGACTTCACCACGGGCTCGAAGCACATCCGGGCGAGCTTCCGGGTCGCGTTCGTCGTGTACAGGCCGACCGCGTTCTGCTCAGTCACCGGGTTGTAGGCGGATATTCTGCGATGACTGACGCGACCTGCAACAGGTGCGGTAGCCCGCTGAAAGGGCGCTGGGGCAATCGCTGCTACCAATGCCACCCGGGTGGTTCACGCAGAACCGGGGAGTGGCGTCGATGTGCTTCTTGTGGAGGCCGTTTCTACGTGGGCGGCTCGCAGCTCAAGAGATATCCCGGGGGCGGCACCTATTGCTCGCGCACATGCAAGCATCGTGCGACGCGCGGCATCGAGTTGGTCACAGGCACGCGCTACGTACGCCAGGACGGCTACGTGGCGGTCAAGACAGGTGTGCGGAAATGGGAACTTGAACATCGTCTCGTCATGGAAGAGCACCTGGGCCGTGACCTGACGGCCGCTGAGCACGTGCATCACGTAAACGGCGACAAGCGGGACAACAGGCCTGAGAATCTGGCTGTCATGACGAACGCGGAGCATCAACGACTTCACATCGAGCAGGGCGATTCCGGCCTTTTGCTCGCCAACGCGGGGGAATGAGCGATGATCAACGGTGTTCCTTTCGGGACGAGCTACGGCTTCTTCGCCGGCCTGGCAGCCACGAACGCGATGACGGTCGCGGGCATCACGTCGAGCGACAACCTGCTGGCCGTGATCTCGTGGGCCAGCGCGACGGGGGCGACCCCGAACGGTCGCGACATCAGCGACTTCACGGTGGCCGACGGCACCCTGACGGCCGGAACGATCGACCTGTCCAGCACGACGTGCATCGCGATCTGGACATCGGCGCCTTCGAGCTGATGACCTATGGCTGTCGGGATCATCGGGGGCGTCAAGTACAAGGCGATCGCTGCCGCGGCGGCGGGGGACAACACTCTCGTCGCTGCGGTGGCGAGCAAGCAGATCCGTCTGCTCTCGCTGGTACTCGTCGCCTCCGGGGGCGCCAACACGGTGCGCCTCGAATCGGATGCGAGCGGGACGGCGCTGACCGGCCAGATGGACATCGGCGATAACGGCCAGCTCGTCCTGCCTTTCAACCCGGCTGGCTGGTGCGAGACGGTTGCCGGGAAGCTGTTGAACCTGGAGCTGTCGGCTGCCACGGCGGTCGCTGGCGCGCTCTCATACGCGGAGATCTGACGCGATGGCCATCATCAGCGGCGGCAACATCATCGGCAACCTGCGCGAGCCGATCACGGTCAGGCTGGCACTCGGCACGGTCGCCACAGGCGGCGGCGTGCTCGCATGGCAGAACCCGCACGACTCGGCGATCATCATCACGCGCCTGGTGCTCGACGTGACCACGAAGACGACGGCGGCCTGCACGGTCGACGCGGGCTCTGCCGCGAACGGTACCACGAGCTCGGACAACCTGATCAACGGTCTGGACATCGGCACGGCCATCGGCACGTTCGACAACGTCTCCGACGGCGGGACGAACGGAAAGGCGCGGCAGAAGCTCGCAGCCAAGGGCGGCGCTGCGGACTACCTGACGGTCTCGCAGGCAAGTGGCGCGATCGCTGGCCTCGTCGGCTACGCCTACGTCACGTACATCATCCTGTGAGGCGGACGATGGCCACGCTCAACGCAGACCGGCGGCTCTACATCACTGCGGACCGTTCGATGGTCGTGGAGGAGGGCGACACGCGCGGTGCGTTCCTGCTCGCGGGCATTGACGGCCAGATCGGCGAGGGCGATGTCCAGCGCTTCCACATGACGAAGGTCGGCGGCGCGGTGCGCTTCCCCGGCGACAAGTTCGGCACGAAGATGGCCACGGCGCACGAGGACAAGATGGTGGCCCGCGCCGAGGACAAGGCCGCACCGGGGGAGGACGAAGGGGATGAGGGCGAGCCGGACGAGGGGTGGACGCTCAAGTGCACGCCAGCCGAGTATCTGAAGCGCACCCCGGACGGCCCGAAGGCCGACCTCGCGAGGAGACTGCTCTCTGGCGAAGACGAGTAGGATGAGCTGTGATCCCACTCGGCGACCTCCTGGACTGGCTCGGCAATCCGAGCGGAGTTGACGGCCTAGTTCGCGACCTGGAAGAGCGCGCGGTCGACATCGTCGAGCGTGAGACGGAGCGCCACTTCGGCACGTCCGAGACGTTCACGGAGATGCTGACCGGCTCTGGCGAGCAGCGGCTCTGGCTCGCCGAGGCGCCGTCCGAGATCACGAGCGTCGAGGAGCGCGCCTACCCGGGCGCGGACTGGACGACGCTGACGGCTGCGGCGGACGACGGCTACGAGCTCCGGGCGCCGACCTCCGGGTCGGGCGTCGCCAGCTTGGTCAGGCTCGGCGGCTACTCCTGGAAGTACGGCTACGACTACCGCGTGATCTACGACTTCGGCTACGACGAGGGCGCGGAACCGCTGGAGATCCGTCAGGCCGTGCTCGATCTCGTGGCGGCCACCTACCAGCAGCGCCAGACGCTCGGGCTCAAGAGCGAGACGATCGGCGACTACAGCTATACCACGTCGACCGAGGGCGGCGGCGACATCTCGTCGATGCCGGGCCTCCGGCGCATGCTCTCGCGCTGGCGCCGCAAGACGAGGACGTCAGCATGAGCTACGAGACGCTCCTCACGCACACGGTCGATGTCTATCGCAAGAGCGGCGACACCTGGTCCTCGTCGGGACGCACGGACCAGAAGGCCTACATCCAACTCAAGAACGAGTCGGGCGTCTCGGTACCGGGCCAGGGCACGCAGTACTCGGGCGCATACCTCGTCCACATGCTGATTGGCGCCGATGTCGTGGAGGGCGACATCATCAGCGTCACCTCCGGACCCGGCACGATCGGTTACCTGTTCGTCGAGAACGTCTACCAGCCGCGGAGCCACCACACAGAGGTCGCCGCGACCGAGGCGCTCGAGGATCCGACGGTCTGATGGCCGACGCCCAGGACGCGATCCGGACCCGGCTCACGACGCACGCCGGAACCTCTGCACTGATCGGGAGCCAGGCTGTGTTCCTGAAGCTTGAGCAGAACCCGACGCTGCCGGCGTGCATCGTCCAGCAGATCAGTGCGCCCAGGATCTCGGCGATGGGCGCGGATCTTCCGCAGGTCGAGGGCCGCATCCAGGTGCGTTCGGTTGCCAGCACGCGGGCCGGCGCGAAGGCATTGGGCGAGCAGGTGCGAGCGGCGCTCCAGCGGTGGAGCGGCACATCCGCGTCCACAACGGTCCACCAGTGCTTCCTGGCCGACGAGGAAGACGAGTTCGACCCGGCGACCCGCGTCTGGGCGATCCGTCAGGACTACATGGTCTGGTGGAGCGAATAGCGATGGCGCGCAAGTATCAGCGGATCCAGGTCGAAGGCGAGGAGCAGTTGGAGAACGCGCTCAAGTTCCTCACCGACGACATGCAGGGCGAGAACCTACGGCGTGCCGTCGACCTCGGCGCGGAAGTCACGCAGATCGTGGCATCGCAACTCGCGCCACGTTCTCGGGACGGCAGCCACGGTCGCGCGCCGGGGTTCCTGTCTCGCTCGATCCACCGCGTGCGGCAGTGGACGTTCCGCCAGACCCAGGCGTTCACGCACATCGGCATGAGCAAGGACGCATTCTACGGGGCGTTCCAGGAGAAGGGCACGATCTACGAGCCGGCGCAGCCGTTCCTCCGGCCCGCGCTCGACGAGACGAAGAGCACGGTCGTCGAGGTGGTCAAGGAATCGCTCCGTTCCCGGATACTCAGGCACGTGAGGTGATATGAGCACCCAGGCGCTTCTCGATGCCGGCATCTACGTCGGGCAATACGACCTGTCCGGTGACCACAACGCGCTGGCGCTCACCTACGGCGTGGATCTGAAGGACGCGAGCACGTTCGGCAGCGACGCCCGCAAGCGCGCGGCCGGGCTCAAGGTGATCACCGCCAGCGGCGAGGGCTTCTGGAGCGGTGGCGACGGCAACGCGGACGACGCGACCTTCTCGCAGCTCGGCGCCGTGAACGTGCCGGTGACGATCACGCCGGCCACGCCAGCGTTGAATGGTGACGCCTATCTGTTCCGTGCTGCACGCGCGGACTACAGCCCCGGTGCGCAGGACGGCGAGTTGCTCCGGTTCTCGACATCGCTGGAAGGCTCAAGCGGTGACCCGCTGCTCCGCGGCAACTTGCTCCATGTCGGCAGCGAGGCCAGCACCGGCACCGAGACGGGAGAGCAGTTGGGCGCGCTCATCGCCGGCCAGACGCTCTACGCCGCGCTGCACGTCATCTCGGTCGCTGGCACGAGCCCGACGCTGGACGTGGCGATCGAGTCTGATGACAACTCGGGCTTCACATCCGCCACGAGTCGTATCGCGTTCACGCAGGCAACAGCGATCACGTCCGAGTGGAAGACGGTGGCCGGCGCGATCACCGATGACTGGTGGCGCGTCACGTTCACGATCGGCGGGACCGGCTCGCCTTCGTTCAGCTTCATCGTTTCCGTTGGCATCCTCTAGGGAGGAATCATGGCCACACTAGTTCTGACCGACGCCTTCGTGAGCTGGGGCGGCGTGGACCTTTCCGACCACGTTCGCACAGTCACGCTCACGGCGTCCGTCGACCTCAAGGACGCGACCGCGATGGGCAACGCGGCCCAGGCGCGGAAGGCCGGGCTACAGGACTGGTCGGCGGACATCGAGTTCTTCGCCGATGAGGCTGCGGCCAACGTATGCGCCACACTGATGGGCGATCTCGGCACGGAGAAGACCCTGATCGTGCGGCCCGTGAAGTCCACCGTGGTCGGTGCGACCAACCCCAACTACACTGGCGCGGGACTCATCGAGTCGGTGCCCATCGCACAAGGCACCGTGGGCGAGATGCAGATGACGCCCGTGACGATCCGCTGCTCGGACGGCAACGCGCTGAGCCGCGCCACATCGTGAGGTAACCCATGAGCATCCTGAGCAAAGAGAAGCTGCTCGAGGAAGCCGACTTCCGCTACGAGACCTTCGAGATCGGACCGCTCGGCGGCGAGGTCATGATGCGGGAGTTCAGCGTGCAGCAGCGTCTCGATATCTACCGGCGATTTCAGGCGGCATCGAAGGAAGACGACGAGGAGGCGTCCATGCGGGCGCTTGTCGGCCTCGTTGTGTTCTCGCTCTGCAACGACGATCGCACGCAGATGTTCCCGACGATCGACGAGCAGAACGAAGCGGTGGACGCGCTGCTCAAGCGCAAGACGAACGCCTCGATCGAGCAACTGATCAAGACAGGCAGGGAGTTCCACGGGCTCGATGCCGCCGCCGTGGAGCAAGCAGTGGGAAACTCCGAGGCGAGCCTGAGCGGCTCTTCGCGCACAGGCTCGCAAGAGACTTCGGATGCGTCCACGTCGACGAGTTCGCCGAGCGACTGACGACGCACGAATGGCTGGACTGGCAGGCGTTCTATCTGATAGAAGCCTCCGAGCAGAACCCGGAGGTCACGAAGTGGGATGACGCGGAGTCCGCGAAGCGCAAACTAGCCGAGAAGGCGCGAGCCAGGGAGGCGGCAAGGTAGCATGGCGAAGACACTAGCCAGCCTGGTTCTACGCATCGGCGCCGACGTCACCGGCGCCGTCAAAGGGCTGTCTACGACGCAGCGCGCCACCCGCGCGATCAAGAAGGAGTTCCAGGGGCTCGACAAGAGCACGATCCGGCTCCGTTCGAGCATGGTCGCACTCGGTGCCGCTGGCGCGCTCGGCATGGTCATCAAGCAGTACATCGAGGCGCAGCGCACCAGCGCCCAGCTCGCCGCCACGATCAAGTCCACGGGCGGCGTCGCCGGCTACAGCGTCAAGCAGATCGAGGATCTCGCCCAGGCGCTCCAGCACGAGACCGCCTACTCGAACGAGGCCACGAAGGGTGCGGCTGCGCTGCTGCTGACGTTCAAGTCCATCCGCGGCGACGAGTTCAAGCGCGCGCTTGTATCCGTTGAGGACCTGGCGCAAGCGCTGGCCAACTCGAACGGCGGCACGCCGGACCTCAAGA
>CAYPYM010000070.1:0-3769 GCA_964414435.1 uncultured Ignavibacteriales bacterium
TCCGGGACGATTCCGCGAGTTTATGCAATTCGATATCGATATTGTCGGGACGAAAAATCTCCTCGCCGATGCCGAGATTATCGCGGCGATGGTCGAGACGCTCGACCATCTGGGGATCGAGCGGTTCAAGGTTCGCTACTCCGATCGGAAACTGCTCAACGGGCTGATCCGGTTCGCCGGGGTCTCCGACGCGACCGGACCGGATGTCATGCGGGTAATCGATAAGCTCGAGAAGCAGGGGCGGGAGGCGGTCCGGCTCGAGCTCGGCCCGGGACGAACGGATCAGTCGGGCGACAAGATCCCGGGCCTCAACCTGAGCGACGACCAGATCGGTCAGCTCGAGAAGTTCCTCGATGTCGCCGAAGCCCACGACGGCGACCAGCTCCCGATGGCCGAGGAGTTGCTGGGGCATATTGAAGCATCCGAAGAAGGCATCAACGAGCTGCGTCAGATTCAGGAGTATCTGGCGGCGATGAAGATCGACCAGTCCAAGACCGGGGTCGATCTCACGATTGTGCGCGGGCTCGGTTACTACACCGGCCCGGTGTTCGAGACGACCCTGCTCGATCTGCCGCAATTCGGCTCGGTGTTCTCGGGCGGCCGCTACGACAATCTGGTCGACCGGTTCCTGAACGTGTCGGTGCCGGCGGTGGGTTCGTCGATCGGGATCGACCGCCTTCTGGCGGCGCTGATCGAGTTGAAAGCGCTGAAGCTCGAAGAAGCGACCTCGCAGGTGATTGTCACAACCATGGACCGGGAACGAATCCCGGAGTACCTGACGATCCTTCGGGAGATCCGCGACGCCGGTATCCCGGCCGAGATCTATTCGGGCGACACCAAGAACCTGACCAAGCAGATCAAATACGCCGATAAGGTCGGGATCAAGTTCGCGGTAATCGCCGGCTCGGATGAGTTCGCGCAGGGGAAGGTCACGGTGAAGAATCTCGAGGCCGGCCGAGTGAAGGCGCAGGAGGTCGAGAACCGTGAGGAGTGGCTCAAGGCCGAGGATATCCAGGAGACGATCGACCGCGCGGGTTTGATCGACTATCTCACCAGGGGGCTCGGCCGGGAGTAGGCGCCCCAGAGCCTGTTCCGTCAGATCCTTCCCGCCGGAGGCAGGTGAGATCTGACAGTTTCGTTTGCGGCAGATGAGGACATCTGTCGCTCCTCAGTCTTTCACCTCATTACAATCTTGCCAGACCGAACGTAGACCGCTATTATCGCTACAACGCAAGGAGGCGCGCTTGTCCGAACACATCCTGATCGGTCTGGGGAGTATCATCGTGCTGGGTATTCTCGCCCAGTGGCTGGCCTGGCGGCTGCATCTACCGGCGATTCTGCTGTTGCTCGTGGCCGGTTTCCTGGCCGGTCCGGCAACGGGCATTCTCCACCCCGATGAAGTCTTCGGCGATCTCTTTTTCCCGATCGTCTCGGTTTCGGTGGCGATCATCCTCTTCGAAGGCGGCCTGAGCCTCAAGTTCCGTGAACTGAAGCAGGGGGGAGGGGCGGTACTCCGGCTTACCACGGTCGGCATCCTCGTCACGTGGGTGCTGGCCTCGCTGGGCGGCTACTATATCGCCGGGATGGATCTCCCGATCGCGGTGCTGCTCGGGGCGGTGCTGGTGGTTACCGGACCGACCGTGATTATCCCGCTGCTGCGTCAGGTGCGGCCGATCGGCAAGAGCGGCTCGGTGGCGAAGTGGGAAGGGATCGTCAACGACCCGATCGGTGCGATCCTGGCCGTGCTCGTGTTCGAACTGATCCTCTCCGGCGAGGGTCAGGGGTCATCGGTGGTGATCTGGGCGGCGGTCAAGTCGCTCGCGTTCGGCGGCCTGATCGGGCTGGCCGGGGCAGGGATCACGGTCCTTTTCCTGCGTCGGTATCTCGTGCCCGATTTCCTCCAGAGCCCGGTTGCGACGATGCTGGTTGTGATGGCGTATATCGCGTCGAATTCGATCCAGCCGGAATCGGGCCTGCTGGCGGTGACGGTGATGGGGATCGCACTGGCCAATCAGCGGTTCGTTTCGATCAAGCATATCTACGAATTCAAAGAAAACCTCCGGGTGCTGCTCATCTCAAGTTTGTTCATCATGCTGGCGGCGCGGTTGCCGGTGAAAGAACTCGGCCTGACCAACTGGGGAGAGTGGGCCTTTATCGCACTGCTGATCGTGGTGGTGCGGCCGGCCTCAATATTCATCTCCACAATCGGCTCCGATTTGAAACGGGCCGAGAAGATCTTCCTGGCGGCGCTGGCGCCGCGCGGAATTGTCGCGGCGGCAGTCGTCTCGGTATTCGCGATCCGGCTTCAGGAGACGCATTTTGTCGGCGTGGCGGATATGGTGCCGCTCACGTTCAAGATTATCTTCACGACCGTGGCCGTCTACGGCCTCGCCCTGCCGTACATTGCCCGGGCGCTCAAGGTGGCCAAGCCGAACCCGCAGGGGGTGCTGTTTGCCGGCGCCGCGCCGTGGGTGCGGAAAATCGGTGAGGTGCTCAAGAACGAGGGATTCCAGGTGGCGTTTGTCGACGCCAACTGGGCGAACGTCACGGCGGCTCGCAACGAAGGTTTTCGCGCCTATTACGGCAGCGTGCTCTCCGAAGAACTGCTCAATGAACTCCAGCTCGACGACATCGGCAAGATGATCTCGGTGACGCCCAACGACGAGGTCAATTCGCTGGCGTCGCTGCACTTCGTGGACATCTTCGGCCGCTCCGGGGTCTTTCAACTGCCGCCCGCGGCGCTAAGACGGAACACCGGCAAGAATGTGATGCCGCTCCATCTGCGGGGGCGGTACGCATTCCGTGAAGACACCACGTTCGCCTATTTCCGTGACCGGTTCAACGCCGGTGCGGTGGTCAAGCGCACGACCCTGACCGAGGAATTCGACATGGATCGCCTGACACTCATGTACGGTGAGGGGACGGTGCCTTTGTTCGCGATCTCCGAGTCGAACGTACTCGGGGTGTATTCGGTCGAGAATCCGCCCGCTCCGAACGAGGGCGACCGGGTAATCAGTCTGGTCGATCCGCGCGAGTAGCCTGACGGCCGGTGCCTGAATTCGATTGACATCACCACCTGTTGTCCGGATACTGTCTCGTCACCGTTAAGCAAACAGAAGGTGTTGTTATCCGAAAACTACTGGTTCTGATCGTGCTCCTGCCGGTGCTGTTCGGCTGTTCCAGGAAGGGTGCCGATAATGTCAAGCAGATGTCCTACGTGGTAAGCGACAGTCTGCTCGGATCGGCGTATGATGTTCCCCGTGCCGACCTTATAGTCCGGCCACCGCTCGGTTTCGAGGCGATTCCCGACAGTCTGCTGGCGGCGATGCGCGGGCGGTTCGAGCAGGAGCGGCAGGAATCCCCGGGGGATTCGATCCATCTCGACCAGTTTTACTTCGACACGGCCCACAAGGCGGCGCTGTTTGTCGCCACGGTTGACGGCCTCACGCTTCAAAGTGACACCGGCGCTTTTGTCGCTCCGTTCCGGCTCGACTTGACGCAGCAGTTCGGAGCAGATTCGGTCCTCAGTCAGGACTATCGCATCGGTGACGTTTACATCAAGGATATTGTCGCTCAGGATGCCGCCACGGTCCGTCGGTCGCTGCTCTGTTTTGCTCCGGACGGCGACGCAGCCGAGCTCCAGTTCATAATCCCACGGGTCTACTACGCCGAGATGAAGAAGTCGATCGAATCAACCATCGGCTCGCTGAGTCTGACTCCCGGAACACGGTAATCTCGCCGGAGAAAAGAGAGACGATGCCGCGAGACC
>CAYPYM010000070.1:3779-9360 GCA_964414435.1 uncultured Ignavibacteriales bacterium
GCAGGAGACGACCCAACCGCCGCAGGAGAAAATAGACCATCACCGCAATCCCCGCCGTCACAAACACTCGGATTACACGTCCGAGCAGCCCGGTTTCACCGAGGACAACCTGTTTGAAATTCTTGGTCGGGTCAAAGGCGATCCGTTCGTGCTGGTGCTGGACACGGTGCAGGATCCGCATAATCTGGGGGCCTGCCTGCGTTCGGCCGATGCCGCCGGGGTTCACGCCGTGGTCGCCCCGAAGGACCGCTCGGTTGGGCTGACCGACACCGTCCGGCATGTGGCCTGCGGCGCGGCCGAGAAGGTACCGTTCATTCCGGTGACGAATCTCGCCCGCACCCTCCGGGGGTTGAAAGATGCCGGATTGTGGATTGTCGGCACCACCCACCTGACCGATCGCTCGATTTACGACCTGAAGCTGACCGGGCCGCTGGCCATTGTCATGGGCAGCGAGGGGAAGGGGCTGCGACGGCTGACGATGGAGCAGTGCGATTTTCTCGCGATGATACCGATGGCCGGTTCGGTCGAGTGCCTCAATGTATCGGTCGCGACCGGCGTCTGCCTGTTCGAGGCGGTGCGGCAGCGAACGGCGGCCGGGCCGAAATCGTAGCGATCTCCGCTTGGATTGTTTCCCTCCACGTTTTATACTCTCCGGCAGAATGACTCAGCACAGGAAAGGACAGCCGCACCCGTGAAACCGATCCTCATGGCCGGGACCAGTATCGTCATCCTGGCGCTTATCTCCTACAGCATCGGCATCATCACCGAGCAACGCCGTCACCGGGTCAGCCGGCTGGTTATCCGCGCTCTTACCATCGGCGTCATTTTCGACATTTCCGCCACGACCTGCATGATTATCGGATCGAGCCATTCCCCGTTCACGCTTCACGGAATACTCGGCTATTCGTCGCTGGCGGCGATGCTCACCGACACGGCGCTGGCCTGGCGGCACCGCCTGGCGCACGGTGAGGCCGAGGTACCGCGCGGCCTCCACCTGTATTCGCGTATCGCCTATATCTGGTGGGTGGCCGCTTTCATCACCGGCGGTCTCCTCGTGGCACTCCACCGGGCCGGCTAAAGTAGACGCAGATTGTCGATTAATGACGGCCGGAGGAACCGGCGCGCCGCCCGGGACGTTACATCATCACGTTGTCAACGACCCCCGAACCAACAAGGAGATGCAACATGCTCAAACGCATCCTGATCGCCCCGGCGCTGGTTCTCGCCATGACCGCCGGAGCCCTCGCGGGGCAATGGAAAATCGATCCCGCCCACTCCTCGATCAACTTCACCGTAACCCACATGGTCATATCGAAAGTCTCGGGCCGGTTCGGCGAGTTCGACGGAGATATTAACTTCGACCCGGCCGATCTGAGCACCGGCAAAGTCCGGATGACGATCAAGGCGGCGTCAATTACGACCGACAACCAACGCCGCGATGACGACCTTCGCAGCGACCATTTCTTCAACGTCGAGAAATTCCCCGAGATCTCCTTCACGTCGACTAAGGTTGTCCCCGGCGAAAACGGGAAGTTCACCATTACCGGCGACCTGACTATGCTCGGTGTGACCAAGCCGGTTACGTTCGAGGGCGAACTGGTCGGTACCGTCAAGGATCCATACGGCAACAGACGGGCCGGATTCAGCGCCTCGACGACCATCAATCGGAAAGATTTCGGGCTGAACTGGCATAAGACCCTGGATAACGGCGGACTGGTGGTCAGCGACGAAGTCGATATCAACGTGTCGCTGGAACTGATCGAAGAAAATCCGAACGGATAAGCATAGGGACAGGTAAACTGGTCGTGAATGGGGCCTGTCGCGGACGCGGCGGGCTCTTTCTCATGCGGAAGCGGGATTAATCGAGCCGGCGAAGCAGGCCGACCACCTTACCGGCAATGCGGAATTCGCCGGAGTGCTTGTCGACATAGATCGGGTCGAACGCGTCGTTTTCGGGCTGAAGGCGGATGCGCTTGCCCTCGGGGAAATACCGTTTGACGGTCGCTTCGCCGCCGATTATGGCCACCACGATGTCGCCTTTCTGGGCGACTCGCTGCTTCTTGACCAACACCAGATCGCCGTCGAATATGCCGGCGTCGTGCATGGAATTTCCGACCACGCGCAGCGAGAACGATTCCTCGCGGGGGAGAAAGGAGAGGTCGACCGCAATCTCGCCCTCGACATTTTCGATCGCATCGATCGGCTGCCCGGCCGGCACCGCGCCGACCAGCGGCACGCGCCCGACCGAGGTGGCGAGCGTGCGGGTCAACTCGAGCCCCCGCGAAATGAACTTTTCCTTCTTGAGATAGCCCTTCTTGATCAGAGCAGTCAGGTGGGTACGGACACCGTTGGTCGATGAAATTGCGAATTTCCGGCCGATTTCGCGGATTGTCGGCGGATGGCCGCGCTCCGCAACCTGCTTTTCGATATACTCCAGCACCGCTTTCTGTTTCGGTGTCAGGGTCGTTTTCATCCGATCGGGCCCCTTCCTTCAGGTTCGTAGCCTTCCTTGCTTTACACATAGGTGCTCATTTGTTCAGTTGTCAAGCGTAAAATGCCCGTTGTATATTGGGCCAGAGGGAAATGTGAAATGGCCGCCGAGCCGTCGTCAGCGGGATTTCAGCACGGTCAAACCAGGATTCAATCGAGGAGGAGAGTATGCCAAGGATTCTGCTGCTTGCGCTGCTCCTGACGGGTGTGGCGTTCGCGACTACTGCCGCCCAGACCGCCGATTCGACCTCGCCGGGGATCTCTGTCGAGGCCGCCAGCATCGGTACTGGGGTTCAGGATCGTGAGCCGGTGGGGATCGACACGAGTTTCGGCAGCGATGTCGGACAGGTCTTCTGCTGGGCGAAGATTGTCGGTGCGTCCGATTCAACCGCCGCGACCTTTGTCTGGCTTCGAAACGGCGATGAGATGGCCAGAGTCGATCTGCCGGTGAAAAGCCCGCTGTGGCGGACCTGGAGCTCGAAGAAGATCAAGCCGGACTGGACCGGTGACTGGGAGGTGAGGATTCTCAATCCGGGCGGCGAGGTGCTCAAGTCGCTGTCATTCACCATTACGGCCGCACCGAAGCCGCTTTCGCCGACCGAACCTGCGCCGGTTGATTCAATCGTACCCGATACCTCATCGGCCGGACAGTAACGTTCACGCCTCCGCATGAGACAAAACGGGCGATCCCTGTCGGGACCGCCCGTTTCTCTTCTAATCAGACCGAACTGTCGAATCAGTTCTCTTCGGCAGCCGCCTTGGCTTCTTCGATGATCTTCTGAGCGGCTTCGTACGGGACCTCCTCGTAGTGCGAGAATTCCATCGTATAAACGCCCTGGCCCTGGGTCATCGAGCGCAGGTCGACCGAGTACTGATACATTTCCGACTGAGGCACGGCGGCCCGGATACGCTGGTTGGGCCCCTCGGGGGTCATGCCGGCGATCTTGCCGCGGCGGGACGAGAGATCGCCCATGACATCGCCGGTGAATTCGTCGGGCACAAGCACCTCGACGTTGTAGATCGGTTCGAGCAGGACCGGCTTGGCTTCGAGGAAGCCTTCCTTGAAGGCCATCGACGCCGCGATCTTGAAGGCCATATCGGATGAATCGACCTCGTGGTAAGAGCCGTAGTAGACGGCCACCTTGACATCGACCACCTGCGAACCGGCCAGCGCGCCGTGCTGCATCGCTTCGACCACGCCCTTTTCGACGGCCGGGATGTACTTGCTCGGGATCACGCCGCCCTTGATCTCATCGAGGAACTCGAATCCGGCGCCCCGTTCGTTCGGCTCGAGCCGCAGGTACACATCGCCGAACTGGCCGCGGCCGCCGCTCTGCTTCTTGTGGCGGTACTGCTTCTCCGCTTTGCCTTTGATCGTCTCGCGATAGGGGATACGCGGACGAACCAGGTCGACTTCGGCGCCGAAGCGCTGTTTGAGCTTCTCGGTAATAATCTCGATGTGGGTCGCGCCCTGACCGTAGAGGACCATCTGCTTCAGCGCGCCGTCCTGGACCAGGCGGAAGGTGGGGTCTTCCTGGTGGAGCTTCTGGAGGCCGGTGCCGATTTTCTCCTCGTCGCCCTTCGCCTTGGGTTTGATCGCGACATCCATCACCGGGTTCGGATAGTTGACCGGAGGAATCGTGACAGCGGCACCACCCGCGGTGAGTGTGTCACCGGTCGAGGTGCTTTTGAGCTTCACGAGAATGCCGATATCGCCGGCGACCGCCTTCGGTATTTCAACGCGGTTTTTGCCCTGCATCGTGTAGATCTGGGCCGAGCGTTCGGAGTTCTGGCTGCGCTGATTATTGAATTCACTCCCCCCCGTAATCTCGCCGGAGTAGGCGCGGAAGAAAGCCAGCTCGCCGAGATGCCCCTCGGTGGCCGTTTTGAACACGAACAGAACCGGCTTGCCGGAGGCATCGCAGGGCAGTTCGACCTTGTCTTCGGAACCGGTACGGGTGGCGGCGACGGCGGGCATCTGGTTGGGGGCGGGCAGGTACTCGGAGACGAAGTCGAGCAGGACCGCCACGCCCGAGTTCTTGGCGGCGGCGCCGCAGAGAATCGGGTAAAGCTTGCCGCGGGCGATACCGAGGCGGAGGCCCTTCTTGACCTCGTCCTCGGTGAGTGAGCCCTCCTCGAAGAACTTCTCCAGCAGGGCGTCGTCGGCTTCGGCGGCGACCTCGATCAGGGCCTCCCGGTCGGCCTCGGCCTGGGCTTTCATATCGCCCGGGATCTCGATCTCGGTCCGTTTACCGTCGCCCCCGTATTCGTACGCCTTCATGTGGAGCAGGTCGACCACGCCGCGGAACTTGTCGGCCTCGCCGATCGGGATTTCGACCGCGACGGCGTGGTTGCCGAAGACCTTTTTGATCGAATCGACCGTCGTCTGCCACTTGGCGTTTTCGATTTCCATCTTGTTGACGAAGATGAAGCGGGCGATGGGGAGGTCGCTGATGGCGCGCCAGTGGAGCTGGGTGCCGACCTCGACCCCCGCGGTGGCGTTGATCAGGAAGCAGACGGCATCGGAGACCTTGGCGCAGGAGAGGAACTCGCCGACAAAATCGAGGTGTCCGGGGCAGTCGAACAGGTTGATCTTGGTCTCTTTCCAGGTACAGGCGAGGAGCTTGGACGAAATTGAGGTCTTGCGTGCGATCTCGCTGTCGGTATAGTCCAGCAGGGAAGAGCCGTCATCCACTCGACCGATACGGTTGTTGACACCGGTGTTAAACGCGACCGCGTCGGCGAGACTGGTCTTTCCACAGCCGCGTTGACCCGCAAGGCAGATGTTGCGGATTTTGTCTGTTGGGAACTCCTTCACCAGGGACCTCCAATATCTTCTGTATTAACGACTTCAAAAGTTGTCGGGGCCGGGCGGTTTTTCGCGAAAACCGCGAACCTGATTCATACCAAAAAGCGGGGGGAAAGTCAATGCCTTTAGGAGGGCGGCGGTGGAGAATCGGCCCTCGTCCGGACGCGGCCGGGGCGGGCGGTTCCCGACATGCCGAGAGCCCCGGTTTGTGGCCGGGGCTCTCGGGCGGTATGGATGGCTGTTTTCAGTTATGCGCGGGGCGCATTACTTCAGCAGCACCAT
>CAYPYM010000071.1:0-9352 GCA_964414435.1 uncultured Ignavibacteriales bacterium
ACCCGAGAAGACTCCGGTGCAGGCGGCGACGATATCAAAGGCGACCGCGTTGTATAGTTCGAGATTTTCCTGGGTAATGCAGGCGGCCGACGGCAGCCGGTAGTCGGGGGTGACGGTGCCCACGATGAGCATCTCGATATCGTCCGGCTCGAGCCCGGCCATATCCATTGCCCGACGGCACGATTCGGCGGCCATATCGGACGGTTCGACACCGTCTTCGGCAATGCGGCGTTCGCGGATACCGGTCCGGGTGACGATCCAATCGTCCGAGGTGTCGACGATCGCCTCGAAATCAGCGTTGGTCATCCGCCGAGGCGGCACATACGACCCAGTCCCGATTATCCTTGCTCTTGGCTGTTGCCCCATTCCCGTTTCCAAAGTGGTTGGTTAGCAAATCCTCGTGGATACGTTCCTTGATACCCTTCGCGACCATGGAGTACGCGGCCGCCACGGCGTTGCGAATCGCCAGGGCGTTCGATGAACCGTGACAAATGATCACGTTGCCGTCGACACCCAACAGCGGGGCGCCGCCGTACTGAGCGTAGTCGAATTGTCTGGCCATGCGCCGCAGGAAGGGCAGAAGGAGCATGGCGCCAACCCTTGAGAAGATATTGGTCTGAATCTGGCGCTGCATCGCCCGTACGAGCAGTGGCTTGATCGACTCGGCGAACTTGAGGAGGATATTACCGGTGAAGCCGTCACAGACGGCCACGTCGACCGTTCCCGAAAGAATATCGCGTCCCTCGATATTGCCGACGAAATTGATCGTGGTCGAGTCATTGAGCAGCTTGCGGGCCGAGAAAATCAACTCGTTCCCCTTGCTGCGCTCCTCTCCGATCGAGATCAGCCCCACCCGGGGCGCCTCGAGATTGTACATAACGCTGGAATACACCGAGCCCATGACGGCGAACTGGGAGAGGTGAAGCGGCTTGCAGTCGACATTGGCGCCGACGTCGAGCACGACGATCGGGCGGCCGGTCGAGGTCGGAAAGACGGAGGTAATCGCCGGGCGGGCGACCCCTTCGATGCGGCCGAGGGTCAGCAGCGCGGTGGCCATCACGGCGCCGGTGTTGCCCGGCGAAACGAACGCCCCGCCGGAATTGTCCTTGAGGGCGCGAAGGCCGATCGCGATGGAACTGTCGCGCATGCGCACGCCGTCGGTCGCCGAGATGTTCATCGTCACCTCGCTCTCGGCGTGCAGGACGTGGACGTTCGACGGCACGTCGGTACGGGCCACGAGGATCGGGTCGATCTGGTCCCTGTGCCCGACCAAAGTCACGCTCAGAGAGTCGCCAATCATCAGCGCCGCCTGGATGCCGCCGTCGATGATGCCCTCGGGACCGTGATCGGCCCCCATGACATCGAGCATCACGCTATGCTGCTGTTCGGTCGCCATCGATTGTTACAAAATCCTTTTTGCGCGCGGTCCGGCCGCGCGCCGGCGTCAGGCTTCTTTGCCTTCGAGAATCTGCCGGCCGTTGTAGTAGCCGCAGTGGGTGCACACGTGGTGCGGCAGACGGGGGTTGTGGCAATGCGGGCATTCCACAACGTTGGGCGCGCTGATCTTCCAGCCGGTGCGCCGCTTGCGACCGCGGGTCCGCGAGTGTCGTCTTTTGGGAAGTGGCATCTGTCGATCCTCAGGTTAACTGCTACTCTTTGGGGAGGTCCCGCAGGGCCGCCCACCGTTCATCGATTTCGTCGTTCTTACAATCGCATTCCTGTTCGTTGCGGTTGACCTTGCAGATCGGGCACAGCCCCTTGCAGTCCTCCGAACAAACCGGCATCATCGGCACGGCAAGGATTATCGCCTGCCGCACGATATCGGAAATGTCGGCTTCGTACGATTCGCCGCTGTAGAAGACGTAGTCCTCGTCGTCGGCCGCCTCCGCCCGCCGGGCGGCATAGGTCGCCTCGGCGCAGATGATAAAATCGGACCGGCCGCTCAGCTCGGTCTCGAAATGCTCCAGGCAGCGGGCGCACTCCAGCACGACATCGGCGCGGATGTCGGCCTGGCAGAAGAACTCATCGCCCGTCTGCTGGATGTTCACATCGGCCGTTACCTTATGTACGTCGCAAACCCCGTCATAATCAACGCGGATTTGTCCGGGGCCCGCCTCTAAACAGGTCTGCGCGGGAAAGGTTTCAAAATCCCGCAGGAATAATTTCATAGCCTCAAAGTTTAGTACAAGCGGGGGTCAAAGTCAAGGGATAAAACTGGTTCGTAAGGGTATGTAATCCTTGAGGTTAACTGTCCGCAATCATGCCAGAGGCGGCCGGGACGGACCCGGTCGCCTCGAATGGTCAATTTCTGTCAGGCCGCCTTCGAGCCGGTCGTCAGTGCGTTTCCTTATACACCTTGATCCGGTTCTGCGCCCGCTCGATCGCGGCGCGCACCGACGGCAGGTCGATATCGGTCTCACCGCTGCCGGCCGAAATCAGGCGGTTCTTCTCGCGATCGAGAGCCGCCTGGGCCCGCTGGATGTCGATCTCGTCGCCGCGCTCGACCGCATCGGCCAGGAGCGTCGCCCGGTTGTTGGAAACCTCGAGAAACCCGCCCGAGACGGCGAGAAACTCGACCTTGTCGTTGGCGTCGCGGAATTCGATCTTGCCCGGTTTGAGCGCCGTGATGAGCGGCGCGTGGTTGGACAGGATCCCGAGGTAACCCTCGGTGCCGGGGACCACGAGCGACTTGATTTCGGCCTCGTAGTAGACCTTTTCAGGGGTGACTATGGACAGTACAAACATGCTGTGTCACTTACTTTTTGGACTTCTCGTACCGTTCCAGAACCTCATCCAGACCGCCGGCCATGTAGAACATCTGCTCGGGGATGTGATCGAGTTCGCCCGCGATGATCCGGGTGAACCCGTTGATCGTATCCTCGACCTTGACATACACACCCGGTTTGCCGGTGAACGCTTCGGCGACGAAGAACGGCTGCGACAGGAAGCGCTGGATCTTACGGGCGCGCTGTACGATCAGCTTGTCGTCCTCGGAGAGCTCGTCGATACCGAGAATCGCGATGATGTCCTGCAGGTCTTTGTAACGCTGGAGAATCTTCTGGACCGAACGGGCCACGCGGTAGTGCTCCTCGCCGACGATGCCCGGATCGAGAATGCGCGAAGTCGAGTCGAGCGGATCCACGGCCGGGTAGATACCCAGCTCGGCGATCTGACGCGACAGGGTCGTGGTGGCGTCGAGGTGCGAGAAGGTGGTCGCCGGGGCCGGGTCGGTCAGGTCGTCGGCCGGCACGTAAATGGCCTGCACCGAGGTAATCGATCCGGTTTTGGTCGACGTGATGCGTTCCTGAAGCTGACCCATCTCGGTGCCCAGGGTCGGCTGGTAGCCGACCGCCGACGGCATGCGACCGAGCAGCGCGGACACCTCGGAACCGGCCTGCACGAAACGGAAGATGTTGTCGATGAACACAAGCACGTCCTGGCCGGCCTCGTCGCGGAAATACTCGGCCATGGTCAGGCCGGAGAGGGCGACGCGGAGGCGGGCGCCGGGCGGTTCGTTCATCTGGCCGAACACCATCGCGGTCCGGTCGATAACGCCCGACTCGGTCATTTCGAGCCAGAGGTCGTTGCCTTCGCGGGTGCGTTCGCCGACGCCGCAGAAGACGGAGTAACCGCCGTGCTCGGTGGCGATGTTGTGAATCAGTTCCTGGATGATGACGGTCTTGCCGACGCCGGCGCCGCCGAACATACCGACCTTACCACCTTTCACGTACGGTTCGAGGAGGTCGATGACCTTGATACCGGTTTCGAACATCTCGGCCTTGGTGGCCTGTTCCTCGAAGGAGGGGGCGGCGCGGTGGATCGGGAGGCGCTTGATGTCGGCGGGCAGCGGATCCTTGCCGTCGATCGTGGCGCCGAGGAGGCTGAAGACGCGTCCGAGCGCCCTCTCGCCGACCGGCACGGTGATCGGCTGGCCGGTGTCGACCGCTTTCATCCCGCGCACGAGGCCGTCGGTCGAGGCCATGGCGACGCAGCGCACGACGTTGTCGCCAATATGCAGCGCGACTTCGACGGTGAGGTCGATGTCTTTGTCCTTATCGACGATCTTAACGGCATTCAGGAGGTCCGGGAGGGAGTCGGATGCGAACTCGCAGTCGACCGTCGGCCCAATCACCTGAACTATCTTTCCCACATTCTCAGCCATCTGGAATACTCCGGATTTATATCAACATTCTCATCTTCAGTCAAAGCGGCACTTACCCTTTAAGCGCCTCCGCGCCGGAGACGACCTCCAGCAGCTCTTTCGTAATCTGCGCCTGACGCGCCTTGTTGTAGTCGAGCGTCAGCTTGTCGATCATCTCGCCGGCGTTCTTGGTCGCCGCGTTCATCGCGATCATCCGGCTGCCCAGCTCGCTGGCGAACGATTCGACCAGGGCCGTGACCAGCTTGGTCGTGGCGTAGCCGGGCATGAGCGCGGCGTAAATCTGTTCGGCGTTCGGCTCGAAAATGTACTCGCTGTGCCCCTGGTCCAGATCGTCCTCGTCGATTTCCGGGCGGGCGATCGGCAGGTATTTCTGCAGGGTGAGGCGATATGAGGCCATCGAGATGAATCGCGTGAACAGCAGGTCGATGTGATCGGTGTCGCCCGATACGAACCGTTCGGTCAGGATGCCGACGATCTCGCGGGCCTTGCCGTAGTCGAGCTCGGTCTGCCAGTCGGGGTAGTAACCGATGGTCGGCCAGTTGCGACGCTTGAAAAAGTCGTTCCCCTTCTTGCCGATCAGGAACAGCTCCGGTTCGAACGCCTTGTTCGCGCGCAGCCAGGTGTTGGCCTCGCGGATCGCGTTGGCGTTGTAGGAGCCGCAGAAGCCGCGGTCGGCGGTGAACAGCACGAGCGTCTTCTTCTTGACTTCCCGCTCCTCGAAATAAGGATGGCTGATCTCGCCGGAGGAGCCGGCCGCCAGGTGCTGCAGCATCTCATCCATCTTGTTGGCGTACGGACGAGTCTGTTCAACCTTCTGCTGCGCGCGGCGCAGCTTGGCGGCGGCGACCATCTCCATGGCGCTCGTGATGCGCCGGGTCGAGGCGACCGATTTGATGCGCTTTTTTACGTCTCGAAGTGTCGGCATAACCCTGTTCTGTATCTCGCGTTCACCCCGCCGGACGGTCGACGCCGCCCGGCGGAGAGTATCGTTCCTTTCACTCGCGGCTAGGCCGCGCTGAACTGCTTCTTGTATTCCTCGGCGGCCGCTTTCAGGCGGTTGCCGATCTCGTCGGAGATCTTCTTCTCCTGCACGAGGGTGTGGCCGATATCCGGGTATTTCTCTTCGCAGTACGCCAAGAATCCCTGTTCGAACTTCGACATGTCTTCGACCGCGATATCATCTAGGTAACCGTTGGCGCCGCACCAGATGATTATGACCTGGTGCTGCACCGGCATCGGCAGGTACTGCCCCTGCTTGAGCAGCTCGACCATCTTGCGGCCGCGGTTGAGCTGTTTCAGCGTCCCTTCGTCGAGATCCGAACCGAACTGGGTAAACGCCTCCAGTTCGCGGAACTGGGCGAGGTCGAGTTTCAACGACCCGGCGACCTGCTTCATCATCTTCGTCTGCGCGTTACCGCCCACACGGGAGACCGAGATACCGACGTTGATGGCCGGACGAACGCCGGAGAAGAACAGATCGCCCTCGAGGAAGATCTGGCCGTCGGTGATCGAAATCACGTTGGTCGGAATGTAGGCCGACACGTCGCCCGCCTGCGTCTCGATAATCGGCAGCGCGGTGAGCGAGCCGCCGCCGAGCTTATCGGAGAGTTTCGCGGCGCGCTCGAGCAGGCGCGAGTGGCAGTAGAAAATGTCGCCGGGGTAGGCTTCACGGCCCGGCGGGCGGCGCAGCAGCAACGAGAGCTGGCGATACGACTGCGCCTGCTTTGACAAGTCGTCGTAAATGACCAGGGCGTGCTTGCCGTTATACATGAACTCTTCGCCCATGGCCGCGCCGGCGTACGGTGCGATATACTGCAGCGGGGCCGGATCGGTGGCGTTGGCCGAAACGATCGTGGTGTAGTCCATCGCGCCGTGTTTGCGGAGCGTTTCCACGACCTGGGCCACGGTCGAGGCTTTCTGGCCGATCGCGACGTAGATGCAGTAAACATCGGTATTTTTCTGATTGATGATCGTGTCCAGAACCAGGGCGGTTTTGCCCGTCTGGCGGTCGCCGATAACCAGCTCGCGCTGGCCGCGGCCGATCGGGATCATCGAGTCGATTGCCTTCAGACCGGTCTGAAGCGGTTCTTTCACCGGCTGGCGTTCGACCACGCCCGGCGCCCGGCCTTCGATCACGCGGAACTTATCGGTTACGATCGGGCCGCCGCCGTCGATCGGCTGACCGAGCGGGTTGACGACGCGGCCGAGGAGCGCCTCGCCTACTGGCACCGAGGCCACGCGGCCGGTGCGGCGGACGGTGTCGCCTTCGTGAATGTGGGTATCGGAGCCGAAAATGGCGGCGCCGACGTTGTCCTCTTCGAGGTTCAGCACCAGTCCCATGATATCGCCGGGGAACTCGATGAGTTCGGACATCTGGACGTCCTCAAGCCCCCAGATGCGTGCGATACCGTCGCCGACCTGGAGTACCGTTCCGACGGATTCCATCTCGAGCTTGGTCTCGTACTTCTCCAGCTCCTTTTTGATTACCGATGAAACTTCTTCGGGGTTGAGACCCATCTTCGTACTCCTGTATTTACATCAACTCTTTTTTCCGAATCGCACGACATGCGCGCGCGGCCGCGCCGAACGGTGCGGTGCGGGCGCCTGTCGAATCGTCCGGGGCCGAGGGTTTCCCGCGGCCGGCCGGGTGGTGCTAACTAACCTTAACCTTCGCCAACTGATCCTCGATAAGATCCAGTCCGTGCCGGACGGAGCCGTCGATGATCTCGTTGTGCATGATAACGATCATGCCGCCCAGGACTTTGGGATCGACCTTTTCCTCGGTCTCGATTCTGAGACCGGTTTTGGCGGCCAGGCGCGTGATCAGCGCGGAGCGCTCTTTCGGATCGAGCGGTCTGGCCGTGATGACGGTGGCCCGCCCGATGCCCTTCTCGGCTTCGACCAGGCGCAGGAATTCATCGATGATTTCAGCCAGGTGGGCGACCCGGTGCTTGTTCACCAGCACGACGAGGAACTCGACGAAGAGGCGCTCGAGCCGGGGGCCGAACACGGTCCGCACCAGGCTGAGCTTGTTCTCCTCGAGAACCTGCGGCGCGCTGAGAAAGCGCAGGAGGGTCGGGTCTTTCTCAACGAAGGATTTCAGGTCGTCAAGCTGTTCGTACGCGGCGTCGATCAGCCCCTTGTCGCGGGCGGCGAGAAAGAGCGCGTGCGCGTATTTCTTGGCAACTTCCTGAGCGATCATGAGTGCCCTAGGCTTTCTCCACGTTGTCGATGAAGTTTCCGATCAGTTCGCGGTGCTTGGCGTCGTCAAGCTTCTCCCGCAGAATCTTCTCGGCGGCCGCCATCGTGATGGCGATCATTTCGTTCTTGAGCTGGACACGGGCCTTCGCGACATCCTGCGCCAGATCGGCCTTGGCCTTGACGGCGATTTCGCGGGCCTCGTCCCGGGCGGCAGCCTTGATCTCCTCTGCGATCTTCTTGCCTTCGTTGACGGCCTCGACGATCTTCTGCCTCCGCTCGGATTCGATATCCTTGAGCTTGGCTTCGTACTCGGCGGTCAGCTCGGCCACCTTCGCCTTCTCATCCTCGATCGTCTGGAACTCGCCCGCGATCTTGTTCCGGCGCTCCTCCATCAGAGAAAGCAGCGGTCCCCAGGCGAATTTCTTGAGCAGCCAGACGGTGATGATAAAACCGACAAGGTGCGTTACTAATTGCTGCCACGATAAATCCATTATTCCACCACGTCTGGTGCCGCGGCGCATGCCCAGCGCGGCGGCACGTTGAACGACCGTTTGTTATCAGCCGCCGATCTTGCCGTACAGCATGAAGAAGACGACCAGCGCGTAAATGGTCAGCGCCTCGATCAGAGCGGCGCCGATGATCATCGCGGTCTGAATCTTACCGGAAGCCTCCGGCTGACGACCGATCGCTTCCATCGCGGAACCCACGGCGCGGCCGAGACCGAACGCCGAACCGATGGCGGCCATGCCGACACCCACGGGCAGGCTGAATGACAGTGCAGTCTGAAAGTCCATTACGTCCTCCAACAGAGTTTTCGATATATGCTTCTGTTTCTTCTTTGTTCTCTATCAGCGCCTAATGACTCTCCTCGTGCGGGAGCATCATCAGGATATAAATACTCGACAACAAGGTGAACACGAGCGCCTGAATCGTCGACAGCAGAAAGCCGAGCAACAAAAACGGAATGTTGAACGGCAGGCCGATCGGCGAATGCAGGAAGCCCAGCGCCACGATACCCAGCGCGACGAACGCCTGGATCAACACGTCCTCACCGGTGATATTACCGAAAAGACGCAACGAGAGCGAGAGCGGCTTGGCCAGCTCCCCGATAATGTGCATCGGAAACAGCAGAATGACGAGCCCCCAGCCGATCGCATCGCGCGGCTGACCGGCCAGGTGATCCAGATACCCCACGATCCCGAGCCGGGTGATGCCGGTCCACTGCGCGTACAAAAAGACCGCGATCGCCATCGACGCCGTGATATTCAGGCTGGTCGACGGCGAGTGCCCGAACGGGATCAGGCCGAGGAAGTTCAGCATCAGGATGTAGAAAAACAGGGTGCCGAGAAACGGCGTGTACTTTTTGGCGTCCTTACCGAGAATGGTGTGAAGGAAGTTGTACATCCCCTCCACCAGCATCTCCATGAAATTCTGAAGCGGGCCGGGAATCATCTCGCGTTTGGCGTACACGCGCAGGGCGACGATTGTGAAAAAAATCGCAACGATAAACGCAAAAACAACGTTCACCCACTGGTTCACCCAACTGTCCGGACGGAAGAACAGACTGAAAAAGTTGGGCAGGAACAGCTCGTGTCCGCCGCCTTCGGCCCCGTGGCCGCCCTCCCCGCCGTGTTCGCCGCCCGACGACGCGATCGAGATCAGGTACGGCGTCCATTTCGTCACCGCCAGAGCAAGTACATTCGCATAGTACGCCAGCATCAAAGCGCCCCTTGCAGAGTTTCGCTATTTCGTTTCCGACTATTCGGGCCGAGCAGCAGCCGCCCGAGCACTTTCAGAATCATGACCGCCAGCGGGACGCCGAACCCGATCAGCAGTTCGATCGGATTGAAAGCGTCGACCGTGAGCAGAAAATATCCCGCCACGAACAGAAGCGGGAAAAAGACAAGCATGATAACGGCCGCGCGGGGCCAGTCGGCCCCACCGGGGCGGATAGCCGCGACGACCAGATTTTTCAGAAGAATAAGATTG
>CAYPYM010000072.1:0-1539 GCA_964414435.1 uncultured Ignavibacteriales bacterium
CCCGCGCCACACACATTCCCCCCAATCCCCCACTCAGCAAAACCGCCCGACGCTACGTATTACTTCCCAGAGGAAAGGAAGCAGCGTCATGAGTCAATCTCGGAAGTCACCCGAGCCGGGCGACACCCCCGACCGATGGCCGAGTCTGCCGTACGCCGAATGGCAGGACACCTGCGCCACCCTGCACATGTGGACACAGATTGTCGGCAAGATCCGGTTGTCATACGCCCCACGCGAGAATCACTTCTGGCACGCCGCGCTCCATGTCACACCGCGCGGGCTGACCACCTCGCCGATTCCGGCGGGCAGCCGGACCTTCGCTGTCACCTTTGATTTCGTGAATCACTGCCTCGATATCGATACCAGCGACGGCATTTGCCGGACCATGGCGCTGTATCCGCGATCGGTCGCCGATTTCTACGCCGAACTCATTTCGGTGCTGCGCACAATCGGACTCGAAATCAGCATCTTTCTCACACCGCAGGAGGTGCCCGACCCGATCCCCTTCGATGAGGACACGATACACGCGTCGTACGAGCAGAATGCGGTCGAACGGTTTCGGCAGATCCTGGTGCAGACCGACCGGATTTTCAAAGAGTTTCGCGGGCGGTTTATCGGCAAGAGCAGCCCGGTCATCTTCTGGTGGGGGAGTTTCGACCTCGCCGTGACCCGGTTCTCCGGACGGCGCGCGCCCGAACGTCCGGGCGCCGACTACATTACCCGCGAGGCATATTCGCACGAATGCAGCAGTGTCGGATTCTGGCCCGGCAACGGCGGCTTCGGCAAACCGGCTTTTTACGCCTACACCGCTCCGCCGCCCGAAGGATACGGCGAGGGGCGGGTCCGCCCGACCGCCGCCTATTACGATAGCATATTGGGCGAGTTCCTGCTCCCGTACGACGACGTCCGGGCAAGCAGGGCGCCGGAATCAGACCTTCTCGCGTTTCTTCAGAGCGCCTACGAGCTCGGAGCCAACCTCGGCGGCTGGGATCGTGAGAATCTGGAGCGCCGCGGTGAGGCGGCCGGGTGATGGTCGTGGGTCAAATCTGTCGCGGCTTTGTCGAGAAATCACCGGAACCGCGTGAACTTCCGTCCACCTTTCCGGTTACAAGTGCTAATAGCCAAAACCAACCGGACACGGGCCAGAGGGTTGCCGCCGGCGGAACCGAATTCTGCCCGTGGACGAGACAACGGGAAACGAAGATGACACCAAAAGCGCCCACCAAAAGCCTCCGCAGCATCAGTCGCCGAAAAGACCTGAGAGAATACACCTATCTCGGCTGCCCGATCACGAAAAACCGCTCCCCCTGGTGCTTCCGAATGTGTAAGCCGAACGCCGCCGGTATCGGTTTTTGCGGGCGAGTAGCCCCCCATAGCTTCAAGAGCCGTATCCAGCAGGGGATAGAGGACTTCAAGAAGAGCCGGTCCGAGACATCCACCCTGCTTCGCAATCAGGAACCGACCCACGACAAAGACATCTGATCGACCGGGCCTGTATATGCGAGCTGTCAAAGCATGAATAAGAAGAACCCGAAAGTG
>CAYPYM010000072.1:1549-6089 GCA_964414435.1 uncultured Ignavibacteriales bacterium
ACCCGGTGGCGGAAGGAATTCGAGAAGCTCAGAGCGCTCGTTCTCGAGTGCGGGCTGACGGAAGACTTCAAGTGGATGCATCCCTGCTACACGGTTGACAACAAGAACGTCGTTCTCATCCACGGATTCAAAGACTACTGCGCGCTTCTGTTCATGAAGGGCGCCCTGCTCAAAGACCCGCACGACATTCTTATCCAGCAGACCAAGAACGTTCAGGCCGGCCGCCAGATTCGCTTCACCAGCCTCGGCGAAATAACGAAACTGAAGCCGATCCTGCAGGCCTTCATCCATCAGGCAATCGAAATCGAAAAGGCCGGCCTCAGCGTGAAGCTGAAGAAGACATCGGAATTCGAGATGCCGGACGAATTTCGAAACAGACTGGATGAACTGCCGGCCCTGAGAACGGCGTTTGAAGCGCTGACATCGGGCCGGCAGCGGGCCTATCTGCTCTACTTCTCCGCTCCCAAACAGTCAGCAACCCGCGCGTCCCGGGTCGAAAAGTGCCTGCCGCAGATTCTCGATGGCAAGGGACTGAACGATCGGTGAGCTCCCGATCGCCCCTCCGCCTCTTCCCGCATAAGTGTTTCAACGACTTACCGCCCGTGCCGGATCACTTGAGTCCGGCCATTTCCGGTTGCGTAAATAGACACAATTGTATATGTTAAGATGAGCGTACCGAATGTCCCGACATGACGGCTTGCACTCCCGGCCATTTCCAGGCCCGTCTACGTCTTCCCGAGCGCCGGGATTGCGCCGCACGGCTCCGTGCACGAACGTGACACAGTACCTATCGATAACAACGCAGACGAGATAATCTCATAAGCCAGCCAGTCTGGTAGGGGAGGAATCCATGCACAATGCTCACTCGATCGGTAAGGCCGCAGCATGCCTGCTGCTGGCGGCGATACTGCTCGCAGTCCTGACATCGTACGCCGTCGCCGATGTACGCATCAACGCAGAGGATTATCCGGGCACGTTCGAGCAAGGAGGGGCATCCATTGCCGTCGGACCAACCGGCGACTATATCGTTACCTGGACCGATCAACGCTCCGGCGTACCGATTCCGTATCTGCAGCGCTTCTCGTCCGACGGTACGCCGATCGGCGCCAACAGCAAATTGGATGAGAACGCCATCTATACGTTCGGCAACTGGTGGGTGTCCGCCCCCGAGGTGGCCGAAAACGGCAGCGGCGTCACTGCCATCGTGGCACCGACCAAACGTGCCGATATGGCCAACCATGTGGCGTTGTGGATTTTCGATTCCGAAGGTGACCTGACCACCGGGCCGATCCAGGTCTCCGACCTCACCAGCGGCGGCGGCGGCGACTACGAACCGTTCGCAGCCGCGGTTGACATCAATGACGCCGGCCAGATCTGTGTCGCCTGGTCGGAGTACCGCACCCACACCGTGTTCGCCCGATGGTACGATCAGAACGGCAACGCGGTCACCGATGTGTTCTCGCTCAACCCGGTTACCGAAGGAGACACGGTCTCTGCTTCGTACCCGGTGACGGTCGACATCAACAGCGCCGGCCGGGCCGTGATCGCTTCCGAGGGATCCGTGAACCACGTCCCGTCCGCTCTCGCCTGGCTTCTGGACTACGGATCGACCGGTCTCCAGCGTGTCACGCTCGATCAGCAGATCATCTACGGCGGCGACACGACCTACGCCCTCGACGCCCCCTGTATCGTCCTTCGCGACGACGGCAGTTTCGCGGCCGTGCTGTTCCGCGAGATCGAAAAGATCATGACCGGCGGCTACTACATCCTCGGTACGGACATCTTATTCCAGCGCTTCGATCAGAACGGCACAAAGGTCGGCCCCGAGACCCCGTTGTTTTCGTGGGAGACCGGTACCGATGTCTGGATCAGAAGCGGTGACCTGGCGTTCATAGGCGGCGCCTATGAGTTCGCCGGCTACTCCTATGCCGATTCGACCGTCCACGGACAGCGGATTGCTCTCGACGGCTCCCTGAGCGGCGGCTCCCTGACATTCGACCTCGGCTCCGAGACCGGGCGGGTGAACGAACTGCGACTGGCCGAACTCAGCAACGGCAAGATGGCAATCTGCTGGAATGGGATAGGTGAAGACAGCCGGGGCGACGTTCTTACTCGAAACTTCGATCCCGCAAGTGGTGCAGCGATCGACGACTCCCGTAGGGTCCACGACGATCTCGGCTCCAACCAGACCACCCCCGAACTTGCCTCCGGACCATTGGGCACGATGCTGACCGTGTGGATCGACGATCGCACCGGCCCGCGCAAGGGCGTGTGGGGTCGCTGGACCAGCGTCGCCGGTACACCGCTCGGCGACCCGTTCCTGATCAGCCAGCAGACCGGGTACTGGATCAGCGACGTAGCGGTCGCCGGCAACGGTACCGGTCAGGCTATCGTGGTCTGGACCGCCTGGCAGAACGCCGGCTATGTGCCGGAAAAGATCTACGGTCAGATTTTGCAGGCGCCGAACTTTACGCCGGCCGGTGACAATTTCATCCTGAGCGACCCGGCCCACAATTCGAGCGACTTCAACGCCGATGTCGCCATGGCGTCCGACAACACCTTCGTTCTCGCCTACCGCGGAACGACGGTCGACAGCTGGAGTGCCCGACCCTACGATGTGTTTATCCGGCGCTTCTCGGCCACGGGGTCGCCCCTGACCGATGCAATCATGGTCAACACCGAGGGATCGGAGGATGTTGACGACGCCTTCTCGGAGAAGATGTCGCCGACCCTGGTGATGCAGAGTGACGGCACCTTCGGCGTCATCTGGTCCGAGTATCTCTCGAGTGCGAGTACGCCCCGGACTTACCCGGTGCTGCGTTTGTATTCGACGAGCGCCACCCCGATTACCGGCGTCCTGCAGGCGAGTTCATTCCTGTACGCTTCAAGCGCTCGACCTCATGCGGCCGTCAACGAATACGGCCAATACGCGGTCGGTCTCTCCGGCCTGAGCGGTTTCGGCGGCGGCGTTGTCTTCAACGGCCCGTGGATACAGGTGATGAATGCCGGCGGCGCCTTCCTCTCCGACTACATCAAGATGAACATCGGGGAGCAGGACCGGGCCGACTCGCCGGCGCTGGTGGCGACCGGTCCCGACGGCAACTTCGTGGTTGTCTACGAGGTGCCGAAAATCGGCGACGTGCCGTGGGAGTTCGAGGACTTCGACATCTGGGCCTGTCGCTTCACGCCGACCGGTCAGCTTCTCGGGGCGCGACGGATTATCAACTCCGATGACGGCGAAACGGACCAGGTCAATCCGGCCGTGCTTATCTACGGTGACCACGCCGTGATCGCCTGGCAGGACAGCCGCAATCCGGAGGGCAACACCGATATCTACATGCGTTACCTTCCCTGGGATGAGCTGAACGCGCCATTCGGCGATGTTAACCTGGACGGCGGCACCAATATCGCCGATGTCGTCTTCCTGATCGACTGGCTCTTCCGGGGCGGCATGGACCCGACTGAGACGGCGGCGGCCGATGTCAATTCCGACGGGACGTTGAACATATCGGATGTCACGGCACTTGTGCTCTACCTGTTTCACTAGAGGCAGTCAAATGAGTTTCAGCCTGCGGCGGGCCGGGGAGTGATCCCCGGCCCGTTTGCTATGGGTGGGAACGCGATCAAAGAGTATTAGCGGAAAGTTGCTTCGGAGAACCCATCATAAATGGTGGGTCACCCGCGAATGGCGTTGGGTCACCCGCGCCTGCCGTTGGGCCGCTCGCCGTCATGGTGAGCGAAGTCGAACCATGACCGCCGGATGTCCCCATCTGCCGCGCTTCCCTCGCCGCCCGTTGACAACATCCACCGTCGCGCCTATATTATGTCAATACTTGGGAGGAACACCATGAAAGCATCCGTTCGCTCGTTAACCACGATCCTGACGGTCGCTCTGTTTGCCGCTGTCATCGGCACCGGCTGTGCCAGTCTCGGCACCAAGGTCCGTATGGAACACCCCGAATCGGTACCGTCGATTCAGCGTATCGCCCTCTGGCCGATCGCCTCAACCCCACTCACCCAGGACGAACTCGAAACGCGGTCAGCCGAGTCGGTCCGGAACTATCTCGAGCGTAACACGAACTTCCGAAAGTACTGTCTGCTCATGTGCCGGAGGGCCGATTCGTGTCTCTTCTACGAACTCGGCACGCGTCGGATGTTCACCCTGATCGACTCCGATTCCACCACCGCCCTCATTCGCTTGCAGGATTCCACTTTTGATCGGTTCAGCCTCAGGGACTGGAAGTCGTACGACAACCTGAATTTCGCCGACGGCATCGTTGTCACCGATGTCGACTTCGGCAAGGAGGGGTTCGACGGCACCAACACCTACGTGACCATGTCGCTGTATGACCGTTCCACCGGCGATCTCGTGGTGGAGGTGAAATTCAACACCAAGTGGGGTAAGAGTTACATGAGCGAGCAGGGATGGCAGACGACCATGCCCGACGCCATCCACGGCGCCGTGAATGCGTTCGTGAAGACAATGGCCGCCAACGCCGGATGAACCGGGTGCGCTCCATCGCCGGCCTCGGGCTGATCC
>CAYPYM010000072.1:6099-9301 GCA_964414435.1 uncultured Ignavibacteriales bacterium
GGTCTCCTTTTGTCCGGATGCGCCGTGCGTGAGAGTCCGATCATGGGGGAGATGGAAGCGAATTGGAAAGCGGACTCGGTCAAAGTCCGTTATGATCTTCGCTTCTCGGCCGACGTTGATTCGCTCGCGCTCGTTCCGCCGGTCGTCGGCGTAACCAATTCCGTCCTGTACCGATCCGGACAAACAACCGGACCGGATCGCGATTCGACCGACATCAACTCCGACGGACATGTCCGGCTCGGGGGATCGGTTGCTTTCCCGGTCGACCGTCGAAGAAAACGCAATGTGATGTGGGTACGGGAGTACCTTCACGATGTATCTAACGGCACCGGCGATCGGCGCGACTTCGCTTACGAACAGTACGGGTATGCGCGCAACCGGCCGGTATTCAGTGAACAGGTGGGTCTCGGAATAGGGGGGTACGACAAAACCGGCGGCGCCTTGCGGCAGGTATCGAGCCGGTCGGGCACCGTCCCGGCTGTTGTGCTCGGCTTCTTCGGAATGGCCAAATACTATACGCTGGGAATGGATCTGCGGGTCCAAGGAGAGTCGGAGACGAAGTTCGGATTCATTGCCGGCGGTCTCGGTGGCCGCTGGTATCCATACGGCCGCTTGGGTACGCACCCGGTGTTTTCTCTCACCATCGACCGGATCAGCCTGGAAGCAAAGGAGGAGGACGTCCTGTACCGGGAGCTCGAATGGGGCGCCCGGGCCGGCGTCGGGATCGAATCCAATTTCGAGACCTTCACCTACTCGTATAGCTCCGGTCTCGGCGGGGTCCATACCGCCGACATTCTCCTCCTGACCGACAGCGATGCCTACGGCTGGAAGATCGGCACCATGTATTCGGTGAATGTCGGGCGCGACTTTCGAACCGTGAGTATTCAGTTCTACGGTGAAGGGAGTACCAAGAAAGACTGGCCAATGGTCCGATACAATGACCGCCCCCTCTGGCATCGGATTCTCGCATCGGTTACAGTCGCGCCGTTTGCGGCGATGGCGGAGGGCTTGCGCGCGATCGGGCTGATGCGCGACTAGCCGGCAATTCAAATCCGGAAGGAAACGTGAATTTTCGCAGGAGAATTATCGTGGCAGGAACCACGGAAATTACAGGAACCGGTCGCCTTCGGCCTACCGGCAGGACCGCCGTTCTACCGATACTGTGCCTGATCGCCCTGGCCGGGTGCGGGTCGAAACCGTACGGCGTGCATGTCGCCGACTCGGAGCTGCTTCCGAAGGTACGGAAGATTGCGATATGGCCGAGCAGCGCCGTCCCGATGGTGGGAACGGAAGCCGGTTCGGCGGCGATCGGCAAGGATCTCGGAGCCGACTCGACCCATCGGGCCGACGCACTCCAGCTGAACCAGTTTATCGATTCCGTCCTCACCCGCGCAATCGGCTTCTACAGCGAGATCGCGACTATCCCTCCCGATTCGATGGAGCACTTGCTTCGCGACTACGTCCCCGATTACTCTCGACTGAATCCCCCCGACTGGCGTCAATACCGTCACCTCGCCGTCGCCGACGCCATACTCACGATCGACGTGTCCTTTCACCTCAAGGACAGCTATGTCGACAGCTACGTCACCCTGTCCCTGTACGATCGGGAGTCCGGGCGTCTCATCGCCGAGTCAAAGGCCGATGACCCGCGGGGCATGTGGGCGGGCAGCCCGCCGAGTGTGTATGTGACGCTCGATTATGCGCTGAAACGTTCCTGGCTGGCTCTCGAGGAAACCCTGACCGAATCGGTGGGCGACGAACTGAAGTGGTGGATCCAGTAGCGGCCGGCCGGATGTGTCCTCGCCACGGTCAGGCGGTCACCAACCGGCTTCGCCCGTAACCGGCCGATCGATCCTCCGTTATCGCCCGATCGACATACTGGAAATCAATGAAGAGCCGGCCACCCCGAACGGGATGGCCGGCTTTGAATTGCGTCGGATTGGTTGGCCCGGCTTTTACGGGCAGTCTATGGGCGGCGGACCGCCCTTGAAGAGGTACGCGACCAGGTAGGTGAGATCGGCGACATTGACCGTCGGCACCTCGATCGTGCCGTCGGCATTAACATCCGCCTCAACCATGCACGGCGGCTCGGTACCCCCCTTGAAGAGATATGCCACCAGGAAGGTGAGATCCTGGATGTTGGGGTCGCCCATGTCGTAGCTGACATCGCCGCGAATCGGCGGTACGCAGCAGGTCCCTCCGCACACCGGCATCACGTGACCCGCGAACCAGGCCTGCGCTTTGTGAACATTCTCGTAGAGCGAATCGAGCGTGCCGTTCTGCACCGAGGTCAGGACCGAGTACACCACCAGCGTATCGGTTGCCCCCAGGGTGAGGTCGTGGCCGAAGGTGACCACGCCGTGGAAGTCGTGCAGCCCCTGGTCGGCGGGATACACCATGTAGCCCGACAGGCTCATGAACTGGTACACCTCCGCCGGCACCAGACCCTGGGAGGGAAACAGAAAGAGGCCATTGTCGGCCGCGTACCCGCCGTACGGACCGCCGAGCGTGTCGACGGAACAGGAGTCGTTCAGATACGCTCCGAGCATGGCGTGCCCGCCGAAACGGTTCAGGTTGGACTGGCAGCCGCCGGGGCTGAAATCCGAGCCCTGGAAATAGACCAGCCCCTCGTTTGCATCGAACCCGAAGGAGTTCTGGGCGGCGGTATCCGACGGGATGTCCCAATCGACGTACTCGCCGATATTCAACCCCGTGTGCGGCTCGCCGTCGTAACAGAACACCTTGAGCTTCTGGATCACGAACTGGCAACTGTCGGGAGCTTTCGGCGCCCACCATGTCTTTTCCAGGCCAAGCGTTTGGTCCGAAGTCGCAAACGTGCCGGTCTGGTAGATCTGGTAGTCGGGGTAGTCCGTGGTCGGTACGGTCGGATTCATTCCGCTGACTTCGGTATACGTATCTCGGCCATAGGCGGTCCACTCGGCGATGGTGTCGATTCCCGAGATGTAGCTGATAATAGGGGTCCCGTCGTAAATATACAAATCAGCGTCGGGGTCGCAGTCACCGAACTCGGAATAGTCGAGCGTTGCACCATAGTCGCCATCACGCCCGCAGTTGCCGTGACTGCCGACCGCCAGTTGCGTGCAACCGGTACTGATCGTGTCATAGGGTTGGAGCGAAAGGTCGCAGGCGTCGCCGATGCCGTCGCCATCGGAATCCTCCTGTCCCGGATTGTAGTCGTACG